>JBFFOS010000030.1:0-22296 GCA_041574375.1 Woeseiaceae bacterium | reverse complement strand
CGCTCGGCTACCGACCGCCGGCACCGCAAGCTGTCAATCCACTTGTCATGCCTGCATCGGCTACGCAACAATGAGCATGGACTCTCACTTTACAGGCGGAGTCGTTATACGGGGCAGGTCATTTTCGAAATCCGACTGAAACTTCGTGAACTCGGTCTGCATCGTCGAGACGACGCCCAGGCTTGCGAGAAAGGTCTTGTTCGCAATCTCTATCGGCTTGCCAATTACGCTGTCTTCCAACATCTGAAATACAGATTTGGGTTTCGTCTTCCTCGTGACCGCTCTATTGCGCGTCACTTTCTTTGTCTTCGCCACTTTTTTCTCCGTCATTTCATTACTCCTTGCGGGTCAGCGGCTAGGCTGCTTTCTGTGCCGTCTTGCTGACCGTCTTCTTTACCGTTTTCCTGGCTGCTTTCTTCGCCGTTTTCTTCGCTGGCGCCTTCGCTACTTTTTTCCGCGCTTTCGGTTTCGCTTTCGCTTTCGGCGCCGCTTTGGGCTTGGTTTCGAGCAGCTTCAGGATCTTGTTCAGCTTCTTGTTGATAGCGTCAACGTCGTTCTTGCTCGGAACATGCAGTCGGTCCATGGCGCCGGCGACACGGGAGTCGAATGCGCGGTTCAGCTTTTTCAGGTTCGATCTGTCGCGAACCTGGTCGAGCAGGCCGGTAGCTTTGGACTGTGCGTCTTCGTTCATCTCGCGTATCGCAGCCTGAACGTCGTCGATCAGAGACTCGGTCCTCTTCGTTGTCTTCTTGCGAAAGGCTTCGCCCTGTTTGACCAGCGAGTCAAACGTCTTGGCGCCAGCCTTCTGGGCATTGGACAGCGCACCCAGTCCTGCCAGGAACGCATCTTCAAACTGTTCGGCTACCTTCTTTTCGCTAACTTTCTGTGTTGTCTTAACTTTCTTCTTGGCCATTATCATTCTCCTTGGGAATTGATTTGCCTGCCATGGATGAATGCTAGCTGTTAGGATTAGGGTGATCACACTAATCCTCGGCCCGTCAGAGAAGAAATTGCATGAGAATAAGACGCAGTCATCGCCTCGGGGCGGAGGAGGCCAGGCGTCGCGCCAACCAGATCGCCGCGCATCTCGGACGACAGTATTCCCTTACGTCAAAATGGCAGGGCGACCGCCTGGTGGTCAGAGGCAGCGGCGTGAATGGCTACCTGCACGTCGAGGACGACAGCATCGAGCTGGAGATCAATCTCGGCTTTGCGCTGAAGTTCATGGAGGGGCCCATTCGCTCGGCCATAGAAAATACGATCGACGAACACCTTGTTTAGGGGGGTGACCCGGCTTTGTCCCGGCACTGCCATATTCTGAGTCGGTGCTCATGGCCGCGCCGACCTCATCAGTCGACGTTGGCTCAACAATGCGGGTCATCCCGGCGGCTCCAAAAATAGGTATTGCATTCGAAGTCAGTTCCAATAGTATTGCGCCACGTCCCAACAGCAATGGGCATGCCCCGAAATGAGCACAGACCACCTCCAGGCCGCGAAGAAGGTTGTTCGCACGTTTCACGAGGAATTCGATTCAGCCGGTGACGAGGACCTTGCAAGGGTTCTTGGAGCGCACACCTCTGATGATTACTTGTGGCGCGGCATGCATCCCTTCTACGAACAGAATGGGGCAAGAGCCGTGGCCGAGGTTTTCTGGCTGCCGCTGCGCCAATCGCTGACCGCGATGCAACGGCGCGAAGACGTTTTCATGGCCGGGCGCAATGACGTTGACGGTGGCAAGACGACCTGGGTCGCGAGCATGGGTCACATGATGGGCTTATTCGACCGTGACTGGCTGGGAATTCCGGCGACCCGCAAGATGGCGTTCCTGCGTTACGCGGAGTTTCACCGCGTGGACAGCGAAAAGATTGTCGAGTCCGCGTTTTTCTGCGACGTCATCAGTGTCATGCAACAGGCCGGACACTATCCGTTGCCGCCTCAGACCGGTGCCGCTTTCCTGCACCCGGGGCCGCGCACGCACGACGGAATATTGCTCGACGCGCAGCGGCCGGAAGAGGGCAAGCAAACGATGGCGCTCGTAAACCGCATGATCGCTGACTTAAGCGCGCTCAACGTGGGCGACGCTCACGATTGCCCGCCGGAACTACTGGCCGAAACATGGCACGAGGATATGATCTGGTACGGGCCCACAGGCATCGGTGCGACCTATACGATCGAGCGCTATCAGCAACAACATCAATATCCGTTCCGGCGGCACATAAAAGACAAGAAATTCAACGGCCACATTGCACGCTTCGCCGAAGGTAAATACGCGGGATTCTTTGGCTGGGCCAACCTCACAAACACACCAACCGGTGGTTTTCTCGGCCTTCCCGGCAACGAGGTTCGCGCCGATATGCGAGTCGTTGACATCTATCGGCGCGAAGGCGAGAAGCTGGCCGAAAACTGGGTCTTCATCGACCTGCTGCACTACCTGAAAATGCAGGGACTGGACGTGCTGGGTCGGTTGAAGGAACTGCGCGGAACAGGCTGAACTAATCAGGTCCGCGCTTTTTCAAATGCGGCCCATGCCCGTTCCAGCTCTTCTATGTCGAATCCGGCCCGTCGAGCGGGCTCGAGAATAATCTGCTCGGTCGACAATGACTTCTCGATGGCGGCGCCCAGCCGCGGAATGATATCGGGGGGCACTACGACCGCACCGTGTCGATCGGCATGCACGAGATCACCTTCATCGACACTGAGCCCGAATATCTCGACCCGGGTTCCGATTTCTCGAACATGAACGAAGCCGTGACTGGGTCCAATTGATCCCGCGATAACAGTAAAACCCGGCTCCATATCGCCCAGGTCTCTCATCAGACCGTTGGTCAATGCCCCGGCGATTCCCAATCCCTTGTGCACGGCCGAATGAACTTCGCCCCACCAGGCGGCGACGCAGCCCGGATGATCCGTATCCTCGATTACCGCTATCGCCGGGCGGGGCCCCGCCGCCATCGATCGAAAGTATTCGATGCGACGTGCCCGCAATACGTCCCCGGGTTCAGATGGCGGGTTTCGGCCTGCAATCTTCGCTGTTCTGGCAAAGCCAGTTATGGGGCCGTCCTCAGGTGCAGAGCACAACATTGTTGCTTTGGTGAAAGCCGCGAATCCGCGTTTCCTCTGTGCAACCTCGATCGCATTACAGATGGTCGGCGTATCGCAACGCTGCATCGTATGCAGAAGATCGTCAGCTATTTCCGTATCCGCCATATTCAACGTGACCTGAACCGTCTACTTAGCCGGAGACCGCTTGGAGATCAAGTTCGACAACCACGCGATCCAGTTTTTGATCGAACACGAACGGCGCATCATACTCGCGGCTGATTGGCGCGTGCCGATTCTCGCCACAACGAACGCCGGAGTTGGGAGCAAACACCTGCCACATTTTTGGCAGTTGGATCGTGGCAACTCGAGCGTCATTGATCAACATAGCAACGTCCGCACTGCTTTCACCGGTCTTGCTGAAGCGTAATCCCAACGCGGACCTCCCTGATTTAATGCGCTTCGGCGACCTCAAAGTGTAACGTTTGAATCGCGTGTAGACGTAAACAAATACAAGGTATCCATCCTGCATGAAAAGTTCGTATCCGGCGCCACTGTCGCCGGACGCCAGAATTACACCTTGCGCTCGATTGCTACGAAGTTCCACTTCCGCGCTAAGTTTGCTGCTGTAGCTGCGTATATCAGGCGCGCTAAGACGATCAAGGCGTGTCATGCCGGGATAGAACGTGTAACGTCTGCGGGGTTTCGGCACCACCTCCTCATAGAGCCTGAGCAAGTCGTCCTCCATGGGCAACACGTTGTCGCGCTTTGCCTCGCGATGCCAGAGCTCGACCAGTCTCGATAACAACTGCGGGTTGCTTGCAGCGAGATCGTTGATTTCCGAAAAGTCCGCCTCGGTGCGGTACAGCTCCCACTCATCGTTCTCGAAATTGTCGCCCGCCACATGTTTGGTGACGGCTTTCCAGCCATCCACCCAGATTGCACGGTCTCCGGCAGTTTCAAAATACTGGATTTTCTTTTGTGTTGGTGCGGTTGGCTTGTCGAACGAATAGGCGAAACTCGTCCCTTGTATAGGCAGGACAGGCTGATTTCCAATCATGTCGACCGCTGGGCAATTGATCATTTGAAATATACTTGGAACGACATCGATTACATGGTGATACTGGTTGTTGATTTGCCCGGATCCGATTTGTCCGTTGGGCCAACTGACGACCAGTGGAGCGCGTGTGCCGCCACCGTAGGTGTCTGCCTTGTACCATTTCAGCGGCGTGTTTCCGGCCTGCGCCCAACCGCTGGAATACATTCCGTAGGAATCGTCGCTGCCCAGGGAATCAAAACGTTCAGTCAATTCCGCAAGGGTCTCTTTCTCGTAGTATGCAGCCCTGCGCACATCCAGTATGCCCTCGATCGATCCGCCGCCGCCTGCGGCGCCGTTGTCGGACATCACAATCAGGATCGTATCGTCGAACTCATCTTCGGTCTTCAGAAAGTCGATTAATCGCGCCAGCTGACTATCGGTATGTTCTAGAAAAGCGGCATAAACCTCCTGGCCACGCGCCGCCAACTTACGTTGTTCGTCACTTAACTCGGACCAGGCGGGCACGTTGGGATTTCGTGGCGCAAGTTCTGTGCCCGCCGGGATGATTCCGATGTCCTGCTGGCGTTTGAAGCGTTGGCGGCGAATCACATCCCAGCCAGCATCGTATCGTCCGCGATGTCGCCTGATATCGTCTGCCGGTGCATGCAATGGAAAATGGCAGGCGCCGAAGGCGAGGTACAGGAAGAATGGGTTCTGCGGCGTGGCAGCCAGGTGATCTTCGATATAGTCGATCGAGCGATCGACCAGATCCGTGCTCAGGTGATAGCCAGAATCCTTTTCCGGGTACGCGGCGACGGTGTTTTCAAACATTTCCGGATGCCAATGGTCCATGGCATTACCGTGAAAGCCGTACCAGCGATCGAATCCCCGGCCCACCGGCCAGTGGTCATAAGGTCCGCTGCCGTTTTGATCATGAATGGCCGAGAGATGCCACTTGCCCGTGGCCAACGTCGTGTAGGCCTCCGGGCGCAGGTATTCCGCGAGTGTGGCTGCGTCTTTCCGAATCCAGCCCTGATAGCCCGGATGGTCACGCCCCCATTCGGCGATGTTGCCGACGCCCACAGCGTGCGCGTTGCGTCCTGTCAACAGGCAGGCACGCGTCGGCGCACACAGTGCCGTGACATGAAAGTTGTTGAACCTGACGCCGTTCTTGGCCAGAGAATCGATGGCCGCCGTGTTGTGCTCAGCGCCGTAGCAACCGAGATCCCCGAAACCCACGTCATCGAGTACCGCAATTATGATATTGGGTTTGCGGATTCCGTGGCGAGGCCGCCAGCCAAATGACAGATTTTCCGAATCCCTATCGAAATCTTGTGCCGCACGCGGCGCTTGCGCAGATATCGAGGCGGTAAGCGCCGCGCTCAGCTGCAGGAATTGCCGTCGCTTCATCGTCTGGACTCTTGTAGCTTTTCCAATAATGAGAAAAGGGGCCGAAGCCCCTTAACTCAATGCGCATTACACCAAGGCGCGTTCTAGAAACGGGCCCGGAACTTGATGCCGTAGTTGCGCGGATACAGATAGGACGTCTGTACGATATCGTCACTGTTATTGTTGCCGCGCGCCAAAACGTCGGAGTCCTCGATGTTCTCCACGAACGCCTCGACCGAATACGTCTCGTCGGGCGAGTCCCAGATCAGGCGAAGATCGGTTTTCGTAAAGGAGTCCTGGTCATGGGACGGGTCGGTCGCGAGCAGGTTCGACGTGTTGTAGCCGTCCGAGTAGTAGGTCTGCACATACGGAGTGAACGATCCCCTGTCGGCCAGATCGAATCTGTACGCCGCGCTGGCGCCAAGCGTCAGCTCGGGTGACCATGGGGTGGTGTTGCCGGCTTGGTCAATGAACGATCGAACCTCGCCCCTGTACAGCTGATAGGGGTTACCCTGGCCGTAAGTTCCGAACTCCGAGTCAAGATAAGCCAACGTTCCCGTAAGCGTCCACTCCTCGGTTGGCAGCCAAACTGCATCCAGCTCAAGGCCAAAGGCCTCGATGTCGCCGCCGTTGTCAGAAAACGTCAGCGCAATTCCGGTATCAGGATCGATTCGCTGCCGCTGAGTCAGGAGGTTCGTGTACTCGGTAAAGTGAACGGCGCCATTGAACTGAAGGGTATTGTCCAGTAGAACGCTGCGGAAACCGACCTCGATGACCTGTGATTCCTGCTCATCGGTCGTCGTCGTCGTGCTGGCCGAGCCGGAGAGATAGCCCGTGGAGGCCGTCAGGTACAACATGACGTCGTCGTTCATGTCGTATTCGGCGCCGGCCCGCCAGGTGACGTTATCGAATTTGCCCGTGCTGCTGGTACCCAGGAAATTGTTTGCGCTGGTGACCGCGTCAGACGCGTTGCAGTTGTAGGTAAACACGCTCCTGGCATTTTTGGGCAAGATCAGCGGGGAACTTCCGTCGATACCCGGAACGATATTTACTACCCGGTCTACAGTGCCGTCGCCGTTTTCGTCGCCCGTAAAGTTCGATCCACCGCACGATGCAGATTTCTGCTCATCGTTGTAGCGCAGGCCCGCAATCAGGCGGAGCGTATCGCTCACCGAGTATTCGATCTGTCCGAATATTCCGTAATACTCGGTGTCAATCTGCACAGCATTGGCAAAGAAGTTATTGAGCAACGTAGCGTCCGACTCGATATCGGTACCGGAGAGCACGGTGAAATCAGTCGGCACGCCGTCAACGTCGATCGTCACGGTCGGGCGGTCGGAATTTGGTCTCCGCACGGTCTGGTCGTAGACGTAGAAGCTGTTGAAATCTTCGAGGTCTGAGTAATAGACGCCGGCCGTCCACTGCAAACGACTGTCGCCGCTGGAAAGCAGCGCGAATTCTTGCGAAAAGCCCTTGGATTCCTCGAAATAGCCGCCATTCTGGGTAGGCGTCTCGCTGAAATCAAAGTCGAAATTGATGTCGTTCCCAAAATCGTTCACGGACGTAATCGATTTTACGGTGAACGCATCGAAGTCATAAATGACCTGGAGCGAGAACTCTTCATCCTCCAGGACAACAGGCTGGACGTAGTTCTGGCTGATCAACCAGGGGTCGCCGCCCGGGCCGTTCGAAGCCGGGCCACGTCCACCGGAGCCGCGAACCGGATTTGCACAATTGCGCACCGAACCGAACGGATCGGTTAGCCCATCGGGGGTTTCGTTTCGGCAGTTGAATGTATAGCCAAACAGACCTGCCTCGTTGCCATCTTCCGTGACGCGCGTGTAGCGTGCGATGATGTCCGCGCGATCAGAAGGCGTCCACATTGCCGATATCCGAAAACCCTTGTCGTCCTGCGCGCCGACATCCGGACCGGCCAGATTTTTGATGTACCCGTCGCTTTTGTCGAAGAAACCGGCAAACCGCACCGCGAAGGTATCGCTTAGCGGCAGGTTGAAATGCCCATCTCCGCGCTTTCGGTCAAAGGCCTGATGGCTCAGGCTCAAGCCGCCGCTGACTTCTTCGGTGTCCGGCGTGTGCGTATACACGTTTAGGGCGCCGGCAAAGGTATTCCGACCGTAAAGCGTCCCCTGCGGCCCGCGCAGGAATTCAACATTCTTGATATCAAAAAACGCTCGTGTCTGCTGCGATGCACGCGCCTTGTAAACACCATCCACAAAGGCGCCGACAATGGAGCTGTTGTCACCGAATGTGTTGGTAGAGTTGGCGCCGCGGACGTTAAACTTGGCGTCGTTGCCGGCGAACGCGTAGTTCAATCCCGGAACCAGCAATTCCAGTCGCGATACGTCGTCGATTCCGCCGAGTTGGAGAGCTTCCTCGTTAAACGCTGTGACAGAAATACTGACGTCCTGCAGGCTTTCTTCACGTTTTTCTGCCGTGACCACGATTTCTTCGATCTGTGCGTTAACCGCCGGCGAAAGTATGAAACAGCTGCCCAATACGACTGCGTACAGCGATGAGGTCGTCATGCCTCGTAGTTTGAAACTTCTCATTGTTGGCCCCCTGGCGTGAATTCCGCGTGCCGCGCTGGACGCGACGTCTTATACGTATAAACCGAAGGGAAGTGTGCCGCGAATGTACTTCGAATGCAAGACTTATGCGACATTGCTTCTTTATGGCCAGAGAAAATATAATATTATCAATAAGTTAAGATTGTTGTTTTTTTGCATTCGAAGTTATATCTGAACCGTCGACGGATTGCGTTGACAAGCCGCCAGTTCATGTCCCGATCCGTGCCTGAGAGCTTGTCAATGGAGTTGCGTCAAGCGCGACATTCGGCCGCCTCAGCCGCCTGATGGTCCGGCCATCCGCTCAAACAAGTCGATGCCAAACTGGCGAAACAGGTGAATCATGTCCACGAAAACCCAGTTCTCGATATATCTGTCGTTCTCGAGCTTCCAGAAGTCCAGTCCATTGAATTCAACCGGCCTGTTCGTCGCCCTGGCATCGAGGTAGTCCCCCGAGTGGGTCGCTAGTACGCCGGCCCAACCCGGCCCGCCGCTGAAATATCCTTCGGCGATTAACGCATCGAGATCCTGGACCTTGCGATCCGGGTAAGCTCGCAACCAGTGCCTTTGATGGTTGTCCTCGAACTCCCGCAAACTCAGGCACGCACCGATGCCGCCGGGACCGTACCAGTGAATGTCGGGATCGAAGTAGTCAGCGATCCCCATGCTCTTCAGTGCCGTTTGATCATAGCTATTCAGTGCGTCGAAAATAAAATGACGAATATGCTCCAGCGTGTGCGCGGATAATTTCTCGTCCTGTGCCTCCAGGAGTATGCCGTCTTTGGCTCGCGGCGGCGGATACAATCCGTCGATACCGCGACTCGGCGGCAATACCTGGATGTCCACTTGTTGCATCAAGTCAATCAAATCCAGCAGCACAAAAGTTTCGACGACCTTATCCTGGTCGACACGACAGAACTCACCCCACCGAATATTCACCTCTTTGTTGCTCGCGGGAATCGTCAAATAGTCGTTTGCGAAAGTGGCATTGAAATGACCGGTGCCAGCAACCCACATGCGGCCATCGTCCAATCCATCGATACGGCCGTTCGACTTACCGCCCATAAAGACGTGCGTCTGGCGTTTCAAGTCAGGAAACGAATACAGCAGCGGCTGCCAGAATTCCGACAGGAACGCATCGGAGCCCGTTAACTCATTTATAGGATCGGGTCCATGCCAGGCGTGATCGTGCAACAGATATTGCGGCGCGATTTCGGCTGCGCCGGCATTGCCCGCGTTTTCCAGCGATCGCCAGTAGTCCCAGACGAGCTGCTTGTTCTGTTGATTCAATTCGCTGCTCAAGGGGCCGGTTTCACTTTACTCGCCGTTCCGGACGGGCATCCGCTGGGTATCAAGCTGTTCCCAACCTTGGCCATCGAAGGGGTCAACGCCCAGCTGTTGCATGACATAAGGAAAGTCCACCATCACCCAGTTATCGACAATCTTGCCGTCGACAACCTTCCAGAAATCCATGTATCGGATTTCGACGCGTTTGCCGGTCGGCTCGATGCCCATGAACTCACCGCTGTGTACGGCTTCCTGGCGTCCGAACGCCGCGCACCATTCACCCTGCGTGATGCGCGCCTCGTCAATACAGACTTTGTCTGAAAAGGCCGCCTGGAACGGGCGCTGCCAGTTGTCCTGAAACTCTTTCAGGCCGTTCTTGAAGCCACAGCCTGCATTGCCCATCCAGCGAAACGTCTCGCTGAAGAATCGCCCCATATTGTCAATGTCATGATCGTTCAGGCCATCGACCATGGCGTTGATCACTGCAAGCGTTTCCTCGGTCTTGTGCAGCTTGTTGTTCCTGGTGAGTTTGGCTTGCTCCGGCCGGGTACCTTTCATGTCGACTTGTTACTGTCCGTGATCAAAAGTTCATGCCGCTTTTGACTTGTATCGGGCGACGCGCAGATCCGCCTGGGCCTGGTGGCCGGCGAAACCCTCGAGTGCGCACAGGCGCGAGCAATACTCACCAATCGTTGCCGTCGCCTCCGGGGATACGCGTTGATACGTGCAGGTTTTTATGAATTTCCCCACCCAAAGACCGCCGGTGTAACGTGCAGCGAGTTTGGTTGGCAGCGTGTGGTTTGTGCCGATGACTTTATCGCCATAGGCGACATTGGTTTCCGGCCCCAGGAACAAGGCACCGTAGTTGGTCATGTTGTCCAGGAAATAATCCGGATCGCGCGTCATGACCTGGACGTGCTCGCTGGCAATACGGTCCGCTTCTGCGAGCATTTCTTCATCGGTGTCACAGAGGATTATTTGACCGTAATCGCGCCACGCTTGTCCGGCCACATCTGCAGTTGCCAGTGTCTTAAGCTGACGCTCGATCTCTGTCTGGGTGTCGGCAACCAGTTTCTCCGAGGTGGTAAGAAGAATCGCTGGCGAATTCGTGCCGTGTTCGGCTTGGCCGAGTAAATCGGTTGCGGCCATCTCACCGTCGCAGCTATCGTCGGCAATGACCAACGTCTCCGTGGGGCCCGCAAACAGGTCGATACCGACGCGGCCATAGAGCTGGCGTTTGGCTTCGGCAACGAACGCGTTGCCGGGGCCAACCAGCATGTCGACCGACGCAATGGTTTCAGTTCCCAGCGCCATGGCGCCGACGGCCTGCACTCCGCCAAGGCAATAAATTTCATCGGCGCCTGCAAAATGCATCGCGGCAACGATGGCGTCATTCGGACCGCCGCCGTGCGGCGGCGCACAGGCAATGACGCGCTTGACCCCGGCGACTTTGGCCGTGAGCACGCTCATGTGGGCGCTTGCAACCATCGGGTATTTGCCGCCCGGAATGTAGCAGCCGACGCTGTTGACCGGGATATTCTTGTGCCCCAGGAAAACGCCAGGGAAAGTTTCTTCCTCCACGTCCCGCAATGCCGCCTTTTGGATTTCGGCGAATTTGCGAATTTGTGTCTGCGCAAACTTGATATCGTCTATGGTCTGTTTCGGCAGGCGTGAAACGGCAGCCTGGATCTCGTCTTCACTCAGGCGAAAACTGGCCGGCGCCCACTTGTCCAACTTTTCAGACAACTCCCGGACAGCTGCATCCCCGCGCGCCTCAATGTCTTTAAGTATGCTCTCGACTGTCGCCTTTACTTTTGCGTCCATATCGGCAGCAGCCTCCTGGCTGATGCCCTTCTTGATTACCTTAATCACGGCGTTACCTCTGTGAAACTCATATTGAACAGGTTCGTGAACTAATTTGTAAGCTTTGCTGCCTGCGGGTGATCGCCGCCTCGGACGACGTAGGCCTCAACCAGCTTGTCGCCACGATTTGCAAAGCTGCGGGTCGCTCCGATTGGAACGGTAAATACGTCACCCGGCTCGAGATCAACGCTGCCGCCGGCAATGTCGACGGTCAACCTTCCCTTGTGCATCAGGATGACTTCTTCTTCGGCCCTGGCGTGCCGCCCGCTGGATACACCGGGCTCAACCGTCATTTGGCGAAGATGAAATCCATGCGGCCAGGCCATTCGTCCGGCCTGCAGCCCTTCGTCGGGACTCGCAGCGCCGATGATCGGAGCCTCCCAAATATCGGGCAAGCCCGAAACCGGCACCGCCTTAAGCTGGTCGTGCGTGAGTACGCAGTCGGTCATTTCTTCGGCCGTCAGGCGCATGAGGCGCGCAACGTCCGCGTCGGTCGTCGGCGTCATCGGTTTTTTCCCCTCGGGAATCGTCTCGCCCCTGATTGTGTCTACGAGGCTGCCATCTTCGAGCAGGATCAGGCCATATTTCTTCGCGTTGTCAAATACGTAAGGTGCCCAGGTAACATGGCCCGGATCGTCGCCGCCTAGCACCGCGAACAAAAAGCCGACGTCGTCGCCGATATTCTTGAAGCCGCGGAATACGTGAATTGGAATAGAAATCGTGTCGCCGGGTTCGAGGATGACTTCGCCATCCTCCTTGTTCGGCCCGAGACAGAAAGCCCAGCGGCCGGAGTGAACAACGAAGACCTCCGCTGTCTCATGGCTGTGCTGCGAATTGATGCAGTTCGGTGGCTGGCGTGCCCCGCCGATATTGAAGCCGTGCGGGATTTCAATATGCACGTGCTGATCCGGATTCTCGGCAACACCGGGCCCGATGATCGTAAAATTTTCTTTTTCGATGCTGCCCGGTGTGCGGGTGTCGATGAAAGCCGTCGTACACGGACGAAGTTCGGCGTAGCGGACAAGCCGCTCAGGCACCAGTTCGGCGAGTGTGCTCGTGGATTCTGCGGACTGCGCCATGCGCTTGGGGGTTCCTGTCTAAGGTATCTGTACAAAATGGAGCGGCCGAATGTACTTCGAATGCAAAATGAATTCAAGGCAACCTGGACCTGATTTGCTAATATGCCGCCAAAATAACGATATTGTTCGATATTGATGTTGCATTCGCAGTACAATCCGCGCCCCCTGCGGTGAATAACAGGAAGGAGGCCTGGCTCGCCCATGACTGTCCAGAGAAAAGGCGCCTATGGCGCCGACGACGACATCGTTGATTACATTCTCGGCATAACGTTTGAGATCTGGGAGGAGGGCGGCGTCGAGCTGATTCACCAATACTATGCGGCGGATTGCGTTGTTTGGGGGCTCGACGGTATCACCCACGGAGCTGCCGCTGTCGTGGACGGCACTCGCGAGACCTTGAAGGGGTTTCCGGATCGGCTGCTGCTGGCCGAAAACGTCATCTGGTCCGGCAATCGAAGTGATGGATATTACACGTCGCACCGATTGCTCAGCCTCGCCACGAATAAAGGGCCGACTATTTATGGTTCGGCGACCGGCGTCAGAATTCGCATGACCAACATTGCCGATTGCGTCGTTGAAGACGGCCTGATCGTCAGGGAGTGGCTGGTGCGCGATAACATGACGCTGGCCACGCAGCTCGGTGCGGAGCCGGTCAGCGCAGCTCGCGACATGGCGGAACGGCGTACGCCGGAACTCGCTGACTGGATTGCAGCCGAGGCGGCGCGGGTCCGACAAGTGCAGGTACCAGAATCGATAGACCGGCCCGTGACACCTCGCGAGGATCCAGCGGCATTTGCCTGGCGGGTACTGCACAGCTGCTGGCGCGGTGACAGGGATCTCTTCGATACAACGCACGCGCCCTACAGCGTACTGCACCGGTCGCCGCTCCGACATTATTCGGGGCGCGGAGACGTATACGGCTATTATGAAAACCTGCGAGGCATCCTCGGCGACGCCCATTTCAGCGTTGATCATGTCTCAAGTCAGCCGTTTGCCGAGAACGGTATCGATATCGCGGTCAGGTGGACGGCTGCAGGGGAGCATCGGGGTGAAGTGCTCGGGGTTCGGCCCACCGGAAAACCGATGTTCATCATGGGCGTCACGCACTGGCGCTGCATCAACGACAGGATCTCGGCCGAAATGACGATCTTCGACGACCTTGCTGTATTGAGCCAGACGCTGGTTACGTGATGCGGCGCATCGTCGACGCGCATCACCATCTCTGGGATCTGGATGCGTGCCACTATCCGTGGCTCATGGCTCGAGGCGTGAAACGATTCTTCGGCGACCCGACGCCGATCCAGAAGAACTATCTCGTCGCCGATTTTCGCGAGGATGCCGCGGATTACGAACTGGCGGCGTCCGTGCACGTACAGGTTGGGGTCGCGCCCGGTGAGGAGTTGAAGGAAACGGCCTGGCTGCAACAGACCGGCGATAACGAGGGCCTGCCAAGCGCAATCGTTGCTTTTTGCGAACTCGACTCTCCGGAAGCACCAAGGATTCTCGGTGCGCAGCTCGAATTCTCACGTCTCAGGGGTGCGCGCCAGATCGTGGGCCGTTCCAACGAAGAAGATGCGATGACCGGCAGCGGGGGATTGGTCGACGACCCGATCTGGCGTGACAATATTGCTTTGCTTGGCGAGCTCGGGCTTTCATTCGATCTGCAGCTCACACCAGGGCAAGTGCCGCGAATCGCCGAGTTGCTGGCAGATACGCCGGATACAGACGTGGCGCTGTGTCACTGCGGCTCGCCGTGGGATCAGTCCAAGGCCGGCATCGAATCATGGCGTAAAGGTATGCGCCTGTTGGCGTCTTTACCCAACGTCTACTGCAAAATATCCGGCCTGGGCATGTTCGATCATGACTGGACAATCGACTCGATCCGTCCGATCGTCGAGTCCTGTATCGAATTTTTTGGCGCTGAACGCGCCATGTTCGGATCGAATTTTCCGGTCGACAAACTGCACGCGAGCTACAGCCAGGTATGGAGCGCGTACGAGGAAATAACGGAAGGCCTCGGCGCAGCGGAGCAGGAACTCCTGTTCGGCGATACTGCGCGCAATTTCTACCGGATCGCCTGCGCCAGCGCGTTGGCCCCGGCGAGCATCATCGACTGATCGGAACTCAGCAGGAAAAGGCTGGCGCCGGCTTTCCGCCAGTCGGGGATTTCTTCCAGGTTCGACGTGAACATGCCGACCGCTGTGCCAACACTTTGCCCGGCTGCGCAAATATCCCGAACCGTCGCGATGACTGCCTCATCCGACGCGCTCTTTTGCATCGCAACGGCAAGATCGAAACGCCCGACAAACAAAGCGTCGACCCCTTCGACCGCCGCTATCTGGGCGACATGCTCCAACGCCGCTGTATCTTCGATCTGCACGATGACTGTCGTTCGTTCGCGGCTGTCGGCGATATGATCGGCCATCGACTTGGTCGTGTACTCCGCCGCACGCGATGATCCGGCGTAGCCGCGTCCGCCATCGCCAAAATGCGCGGCCTTGACGATTGCTTCTGCCTGCGCCGCACTCGTAACATGCGGCACGAGTATGCCGGTAGCTCCGCTATCCAGCGCGCAACGAATTTCCGTCGGCGAATCGTCTGCAATGCGTACGAGGCTTGGCCGGCCGGCCGCGCGAAATGCGCTTATGCAGAGATCAGTTTCAAGCCGTCCGAACGGTGCATGCTCGGTATCGATACAGAATACGTCGAGATCGGAGAGGCTGAGAACCTCGGCGACGATAGGCGACGGCGTCTTCATGAAAGTGCCGATCAGCGGATCGCCGCTGGTCAGCCGTTTGCGAAATGTATCGGCATTGCGTTCCATCACATTATCCCCACAGTTTTTCGCTGGCGATGGCGGCGCCGTCCGCCATGCTCGCGAGCTTTGCGTAAACGATGTCCTGGTCGACGGCGCCGAAACCGGCGAATGTCGAGAAACCGCAGTCGCTGCCTGCGATGACACGTTCACGACCGACAATGTTGGCGAACCGCTCTATGCGCTCGGCAACGAGCTTCGGATGTTCGACAAAGTTGGTGGTTGAATCGATGACGCCGGGCACGAGAATAAGCTCCTCGGGCAGCTTGGCGTCCGCAAAGGTCTGCCACTCATGCGCATGGCGCGGGTTGGACGATTCGAAGAGCAGGGCGCCCACGTTTGCTTTTAAAGCGATCGGCAGCACAAGTTCCATCGGTGCGTCATGATGGTGCGGCCCTTCATAGTTGCCCCAGCAGACGTGCAGGCGAACCATGTCCTTCGGGATACCCGCCAGCGCATGATTGAGCGCTGCTACGTGCATCGCCGCGAGCGACTGGTATTCCTCGTCACTCTTGTTCTTGAACATCATGTGGCGGCCAAGCCCAAGGTCCGGCGAGTCGAGCTGCAGCACAATGCCGGCGTCGACGATAGCCCGGTACTCGTGAGCCATGGCATCGGCGAGCGCTTCAAGATAGGCCTCATGCGTCGGGTAGTGCTTGTTCGGTTGAAACAACGCAATGACGCCAGGTGAGGCTGCGTTCATGAAGCTCTGCGTCGGCTTGTGTTCGGCGACGGCGGCCAGCAGATTGTCGATATCGACTTTCACGGGGCCCATGTCCTTAACCTCGATATCACCAACGCAGCAGGGCCGTCGGTAGGTTGGCGTGCCACCGGAGCGCGCCTGGCGTTCGAGAAAACCGGGAAACTCTTCGAGGTCACTGGGAGGCTCGCGACCACTGTCACCGTCGAAGCCCGAGATGCGGTCCTTGATGTAAGTTGCATAGCTGATTTTGCTCATTTCACCGTCGCTGACCACGTCAACGCGGGATTGCACCTGCCGTCGTACGACAGCGTTAACTGCATCGCGAATGGTCGTGTCGGCGTTCGCAACTTGTTCGCCTTTTTCCTGAGAAAAAACCACATCGGTAACGGCCTGGGAGCGCGGCAGGCTGCCGACATGAGTCGTAAGAATTCTGTCCGTACTTGATTGCATGCGAATACCTCTGTTCTTCTTATTGTGCGAAAAGTCGCAAGAGCTCTTCTGTGACCGTTTCGGGTGCCTCCATCGACGACAGATGGCCACAGTCATCTATCACGACAAGATTGGCGTCAGGGATTTCACTTGCCATCAATTCGTGAAACCGTACGGGGCATATAGCGTCCTCGCGACCGCAGATTATGCTGCTTGGACAAG
Source organism: Woeseiaceae bacterium (assembly GCA_041574375.1). GTDB lineage: Bacteria > Pseudomonadota > Gammaproteobacteria > Steroidobacterales > Woeseiaceae > UBA1847. Next base: position 5,846 of record JBFFOS010000030.1, on the reverse strand, counting down.
AAATGTCTGCCAGCCCGGGCACGCTGTCGGGACGGTTCATGACGGCCAGCGACTGTCGCTCGAAAACCTCGGGGCCGAGCTTAAGTGCCATATCGAGAATTGTTTCCAGAATCTGCTCATTGTTACGGTTCTTTTCCGCCAGATAAAGCGGTTTCAATGATTCGATGGCGAGCTGTTCGAGTTTGCCGGAGGCCGCAATCGCAATTTGTTCGAAGCGCAGCGCTTTCTTGCTCGGCGTATCCGGATGCGGGTTGGTGTCGAGCAGCGCAACATGTGTTACTCGTTCGGGTGCCTGCCGCAAGATCTCGAACGCAAGAATTCCGCCCATCGAAAGGCCCGCGAGAGCAAATCGCGGTGGCGCTTGTGCAAGAACCTGCTCAGCCATCTCGCCCAGATTGTCCGATTTGCTCAAATCCGCCACGTATACAGGAAGCGAAATCGAGGCAATTTGATGCGACCAGAGTCGCTCGTCGCACATCATGCCGGGTAGCAACAGGACATTCTCTGCCGGCACGTGAACCTCGTGCTAGGAATCTTCGGATTGAAGGCGCGCGGAACCGCCTCGAATCAGCGTCCCGGAGAAGGCTCGCTTCTCTGGTGACAGCTCCGGGTTTTCGATGCGCTCGATCAGCATCGATGCAGCGGATTGGGTCATGCGATGCACGGGCTGGCGAACCGTAGTAACGTTATAAGCGGCGTAGCGCGCCGGGCCGACACCGTCGAAACCAACAATTGAAATATCGTCAGGCACTCTCAGTCCAAAGGCTTCGCGTGCTTCATCGATGCAGCCGATTGCCATGACGTCATTGGCCGCGATGATGGCATCAGGTGCGCTGCCGCGCTTTTGCACCAGGTCAGCGAAGCACTCGCGGCCAGTTTCGTACCCGAAGTCTCCACTTACGGTAGTGATATCGGTGATGCCCAACTCCGCCAGTTCATCGAGCGCGCCCGTCTTGCGTTCGAGGCCGACGACCGAGTCCGGCGGACCTTCGACTATGCCGAACGACTGATGGCCGGCACCAACCAATTCGTCGACAAGCCAGCGCTCGCCTTCCTCCTGATCACAGCGAACCGAGCTGACCAGCTGATCTTTGGAAGTTCGGTTATAAAATACCACCGGGATGTACGCATTCTGAATCGTCTTGAGTTGTTCCGGCGTAAGCATGGCGGCAGTAAGGATTCCGTCAACGCGAAACTGCAGCATTTGCTCGAGCACCGTGCCGGTATCGCCCTCCCGCTCGAGCGCAAACAACAGCACCCGTACCCCGTGTTCAGAAAAGCGCTGCGTCAATTGTACGAGCACCTCGGGATAGTAGAGATTCGTCAATTTGGAAATCACGACCGCAACCATGTTCGAGCGCTGCGTGATCAGCCCCCGCGCGATAGCGTTTGGTCTGTAACCCAGTTTGTCGGCCGCGGCCATGACCCGATCGCGCATAGCCTGTGAGGCGCTGGCGCCATCCTGGAATACGCGCGATACGGCCGACTGGGACACCCCTGCAAGTTCGGCAACGTCGTAGGAAGTTGCCCGCCTGTGGCTGGTCATTTCGTTGCTATCGCTGGTCTTGGCGGCTTTGCTCATTCGATCGTCACTGTACCTGGCTTCCAATTGTGATCGATGCTAGGCAGTATTGCATGCGGATGCAAACCGGGGAGACGAATGGCAGCGGCGCTTGAAGGACAGGTTGCCCTTGTGACTGGTGCCGGGCGCGGCATCGGACGCGCATGCGCCGAAAGCCTGGCCCACGCCGGTGCCAACGTCATTGCCGTAGCGCGCTCCGAGTCGGATCTCGCCAACATTCGATCCCATCCAACAGGTCGCGTCGAAACCTGGGCTGCCGACGTCACCGACGGCAGACTCATTGAGCGCATAGAATCGATCGAGGGCCTGAGCATCCTCGTCAACAACGCGGGCGGTAATCGGCCACAGGCATTCCTTGACGTCGATACCGAGTCGCTCGATTTCGTTATTGGATTAAACGTTCGTGCCGCTTTTCGCGTTGCGCAAGCGGCGGCCAGGGCGATGGTCGCGCAGCGGATCCCGGGTTCGATCGTCAACATGTCCTCACAGATGGGCCACGTCGGTTCGTCGAAACGAACGGTTTATTGCATGACAAAACATGCCGTTGAAGGACTGACCAAAGCGATGGCCATCGAGCTCGCCGTGCACGGGATACGCGTCAATACGGTTGCGCCGACGTTCGTCGAGACGCCGTTGACGAAACCCATGCTTGACGATCCGGAGTTCAGGGCGTTCGTGATGGGCATGATTCCGCTCAAGAAGCTGGCCAGCCTCGACGATGTGGCGGCGGCCGTGCTTTACCTTGTCTCACCGAGCGCGGGCATGGTGACTGGGCACAGCCTCAAAGTCGACGGCGGCTGGACGGCGCACTAAAAAATAATAACGGGGGACGTATGTCAAATTTTGGAACTCTCAACTGGTCGATACTGGTCGCGTACATACTATTGAACTTGCTGCTCGGCTGGGTGTTGAGTAAACGGGTATCCACGGCTGAAGACTTCTACCTGGGGCGCAGAACCACGCCCTGGTGGGCTATCGGAATTTCAGTGATTGCGACCTACGTCAGCGCCTTGTCGTTTCTCGGCGGACCTGCCTGGTCCTACTCGGAAAGCCTCGCCGTCATCGCGATCCACCTCAACTACCCGATCGTCGTGTTGATCGTGATCACATTTTTTCTGCCGTTCTTTTTCAACAGTGGCGTGGCGTCCATCTACGATTATATGGAGCGTCGCTTCGGACCCACGTCTCGCATCGTGATTTCAAGCGTATTTCTTGTATCACAGGCACTGACCTCGGCGGCGATTCTTTACGCGACCTCTCTTGTCATAGAATTCATTACAGGTATCGACGTCAAGACGGCAATCGTGATTGTCACCGTCGTGGCGCTGATCTACACAATGTTGGGCGGTATCACGGCCGTTATCTGGACAGACGTAATCCAGGCTGGCGTGCTGTTCGTCGGCGCTTTCATCATTCTCTTCGCGTTATTCGATAGCATGACGATGCCGATCGGCGAAGTGCTCGCCGACCTCAAAGCACAGGGCAAAACCAATCCGCTAAATTTCTCGTTCGATCTTACTGTCGAAGCAACCGTTTGGTCCGGGGTCATCGCGATGTCGATATTCCACATCACGGTCTACGGGGCCAACCAGATGATGGTGCAGCGCACGCTGGCGGCCAAGAATATCGGCGACGCAAAGAAATCGTTTCTCCTCATGGGATTCGTCGCGTTCTTCATCTATTTCCTGTTCTTCTTCCTGGGTATCCTGTTTTACGGCTACTACGGCGGTCAGCATTTTGACAATGGCAATACGATCATTCTCAGCTTTGCCGCCGACTACGGATTGCCGGGCCTGATGGGCATCATTGCTGCGGCGATTGTCGCAGCTTCCATGTCGTCGCTGGACTCGTCATTCAACTCGCTGGCCACAATTTCGACCGTCGACTTCTATGAGAAGTACTTCCGAAAGAACGAGTCTCCCGAGCATTATCTGAAGGTCTCGCGTTTGTTTACTGTGTTCTGGGCCATCCTCATCATCGTGCCGGCGATCATCTATTCTTCCTTCGAGGGCTCGGTGCTACAGACGCTTAGCAAGATCGGCTCGTATTTCGTCGGCGCCAAGCTCAGCATGTACGGACTTGGTTTCTTCTCAAAGCAAACCACCGAAAAAGGGCTGTTGGTTGGCGTCGCGGTAGGTTTCGTCATGATCTGGTACCTGGCGACGCAAACCGACATTGCATGGCCGTGGTATTGCCTGTTTGGCGGCGGCGTCAATATTATTGTTTCCCTGATTGCGAGCCGCCTCATCGATGGCGTGCAAACGGAATGGTCCGAGTATTCGATAACGGGACAGAAAAAGAAATTCAAAGACGAAAACCTGCCCGAGAAAGAAGGTGGGTGGTACCTCGTACCGGGTAAAGTGGACAGGGTCAGTTACCTGTTGCTTGTGTTCTTTGTGGCCACCATCCTGTTCTTGTTCCTCTTTGACCGCCTGATTTAGGGTCGAAGCATGCGTAGCGCACTTGTGTCGGTCCTGCTGCTGCTTATGTCAGCAACGGCATGCTCGAAGCCGGCGCCGAAGACGATCGACGAACTCCGTGCCCAGAATCGGGATGTATCGATGACCCTCGTCGGTGAGATTGACGGTGGCCCGGGTTTTGTCGCGTACCTCTATGCTTACAAATCCGCTGGCCTAAAGGTCCATGCGCTGGTCGCCGTGCCAGTCGAACCCAGTCCTGAAAATGGCTACCCGGTATTGATCGCGAATCACGGTCATCACCCCGAGCCGCCCAAGTACGGCATCAGCGAAGACGAAAAGGACTGGCGCCCGGGCGATTATTATCGGCGAATTCCAGAATTGTTTGCGGCACAAGGTTTCATGGTCGTAATGCCGGACTTTCGAGGTCACAACAATTCCGAGGGTTATGAGTTCACGGAAGGCATGCTGGAGTCGAGTTACTACACGGAAGACGTCTTGAACTTGCTCGCGGGGATCGGTTCATTGGACAGGATTGACGAAGACAATATCTTCATGTGGGGGCACTCGATGGGCGGCGAGGTAACGCTGCGGACACTCGTGGCAACCGACCGCGTCAAGGGCGCATCGATATGGTCGAGTATGGGCGGCGATATCTGGGATCAGTCTTATTATTACTCTCGCTACGAAAACAGCCTGTCCCGAGACAGTAGCGACGTTCCCAAGCCGGTGATTGAAGATTTACGAAAGGATATCGCAAGGCTTGACGGCGATTTCGACACGGCCGACGTCGAGCCGCTGAATCAACTGGATTACCTGCGAACACCGATCATTATTCATCACTCGATCGGTGATCGCGGCGCCGCCTACAGATGGTCGGAGCGCCTCGCCAAGGAGCTTTATATGCGGGGGCTGCCGTACGAATTTTATTCCTATCCGGGCAGCGATCACTTTTTTCAGGGGGATATATTGCTGCAGGCAGTTGAGCGCGACGCTGACTTCTTTCGTGCGCTCCGTCTCGGACGCACCGCAATGTGAATCAGACAGCGCCCAGTTTCTTCAAGGCGACCGTCATCATTGCTATAGCGAGAAAGACAAACAGCACACCAATAGCACGCTCCATTGTGCGCTGTGACACCAGACCTTGCAGCCGCGGACCGATCTGGCCGCCAATCAGCACGCCCGGAATCTCGTAGCAGATCAGGTTCCAGGGTACGGCACCGATTCCGCCGTCACGAATCAATTGCGAGACAAGCGTCGAAGGATAGGAAATTCTATCGCGTCGTTAAGCCCCGGAGAACGAAAGAGGGCCGTTGGGACCTGTTGCGCAGGCCAAATAGTCGGGCGCTGCGTGTCGCTCATGTCGTCGCGATATGAATTGTCGGCTGCGCCGGTGGCTTTGCCTGGTCGTTCGGTTGACGGTCGGCGATGCGGCCATCACCAGGCCGAACGGGATCCCCGGACATCGGTTCAGGCGATATCCGCTACCGGGTGGTAGGTGAGGGGCATGGTCTCGCCGTTGGGCCAGGGCGGATCGGGGCCGGCGGGCAAGCGGGTCTGGGGCTGCGGGTCCCACACGCTCAGGTGCCTGAGGATGCGTTCAATAACACCGGCATCGTCGATGAGTGCGATGATGCGCATGGCGCCGCCGCAGCGGGTGCACTTGAGCGGATCGACTTCGTAAACCTTCTGAATCAGCCGTGCCCAGCTGGCCTTGCGTTGCGCGTTGGCTGGCGCCTCGTCGATGACGACGGAGGGCGGTGTGTCGTTGTTCTGTTCGGCTGTTCTTCTCGCGCCGCGCGAGCGGTTGGAATAGTAGCCGTAGTAGCGAACGAGATGTTCGTATT
>JBFFOS010000029.1:0-22363 GCA_041574375.1 Woeseiaceae bacterium | reverse complement strand
TTTCTGTACCCTGAGCCGTCGGCATATTGCGCTCAGGAATAATCGTGAAACATCAAATTCTGCTACTACTGGTATCAGCAACGCTGCTTGGCTGCACGGCCGATATCGACGAGCGTTACAACGTCGACATCCGTTGGACAAGCTACGGCATTCCGCACGTCAGGGCCGACGACTGGGGCAGCCTGGGGTATGGATTCGCCTACGCTACAGCCACTGACGGTATCTGCGTATTTGCGCGCGAAGTCGTCAGGGCGAACGGAACCCAGTCGGCCGACTTTGGTGAGTCCGACGAGAATCTCGCCAGCGACAGTTTTTATCGAGCGGTCATCACGCCGGAACGCGTAATGAAGAATGCTGCGGCCATGTCAAAGAACATGCGCGCCTATGGCGCCGGTTTTGTCGCCGGCTACAACCGATTCATTAATGACCAACGTCAGAATCTCCCTGCAGCCTGTGCCGGCGAAAAATGGGTTCGACCGATCAGCGAACTGGAACTCGGCCGAATGTTCATCGCTTTTGGTATTCACTATGGCACCGGGAACTTCACGACCGGAATCGCCGCAGCAGCGCCACCGGGTGAGCCGGTCGCCGCGGTGCAGCTTGACTACGACGTGACACCGGATATCGGCAGTAATGCCATCGCGCTGGGCAGCGACCTTACGCAGTCGGGCAAGGGCATTCTGTTCGGCAACCCACACTACCCTTGGCAGGGACCTGCGCGCTTTCACATGATCCACACGACGATTCCGGGCGAGCTCGACACGATGGGTGCGAGCCTGTTGTCGGGAAGCTTTGTCGTAATCGGCTTCAACAAGGACATTGCCTGGACACACACCGTATCGACGGCGCTCCGAATGACGCTGTTTGAGCTCGAACTCAACCCGGAAAATCCGATGCAGTATCGCTATGGCGACGAGTTCCGCGACATTGAGATGATCCACGTTTCGGTGCCACTCGCAAAGGGCGAAAGCAAGCAGAATATCTACATGACCCATCACGGACCTGTTCTCGTCAGTGACCAGCTGCCGTGGACCGGAACCCGTGCTTACGCAGTTCGCGACGCAATCCTGAACAACGACACAGCATTTGCGACCTACGAGGCACTGCAGACCGCTGCGTCGGTGGCGGATGTCGAAGCGGCAATCAGCAAGCAGGGCATTTTTTTCGTCAACACGATTGCTGCCGATCGTCACGGTAACGCATTTTATGCGGATATATCATCGACGCCGCATCTCGACGTAGACATCCTGACGAATTGCCGCCGCGACGTGACGGGATTGCCGTCGCAGGTCGTCATACTCGATGGCTCGAGTCCCGAATGTGACTGGCGTGTTGATCCGCGCAGTGAGGTCCCGGGTAATTTGCCGGCCGCTGACATGCCACGCGCAACGAGCAAGCGCTACTTCACGAACTCGAACGACAGCTACTGGCTTGCAAATCCCGATGAACCGCTCGAAGGCTACTTACCTACGATCGGTCCGGAAAAGACAGCACGCACGTTGCGTACTCGCGCGGGACTCGTATTTCTCAACGAACGCCTGGAACAGGGCGGCAAGCTCAAAGCGGAAGACATCCAGTCAATCCTGCTCAGCCATCGGCACTTTGGCGCAGAGCTGCTGCTTGACGACGTACTCGCAATCTGTGAGAACGATGGCGAAATCGCGATGAGCTGCGACGTGCTTCGCGATTGGGATCGCACGGCGAACATCGACAGCCGCGGTATGCAGGTCTGGACGGAATTCTGGGAGATCGCGCGCCACATCGACGGTGTCTATGCTGTGCCGTTCGACCCGGATGACCCGGTCAACACGCCTCGCAGCATCGCAGTCGACAATCAGGCCGTCCGGGACGCCGTTCGCGACGCACTGGTGGCGGCGCAGCAACGTCTGCTGGATGCTGGCATCGGGCTGGATGTGCCGTGGGGTGACGTGCAGTTCGCGGAACGCAATGGCGCCCGGATCCCGGTGCCTGGAGGACCCGGCCGTCACGGCATGTTCAGCTACATCAACACGGATTTCACAGAAGGCAAAGGCTATACGCCGATCGTTCACGGCAATAGTTACGTCCAGGTCGTGACCTGGAACGAGGACGATGCGCCTGACGCACGTGGCATACTGACCTACTCACAATCGCCTGAAGCCGACTCGCCGCATTATTACGACCAGACCGAGCTCTATGCGCGAGGCGAGTGGCTGCAACTTCCATTCACTGACGAAGAAATTCTTGCCGACCCGAACCTGAAGACCTTGACGTTGCGGGGCAATTAGCAAAACCCGAGGGGCGGAAAAACAGCTTGAACAAGAAAGGGCCTGTCACATCCTTGTCACGCGGTCGTCGTGAGGCGATTCGAACCGCCGACGTGCCTGCATTGCGCTGGGGGTTCGTTGGCACCGGCGGCATCGCCAACGCCATGGCACATGTCGTCGCAACTACCCCGCTGGCGGCGCTTTGGGCAGTTTCGAGCCGCCAAATGACGAACGCAAACGAATTCGCCGACCGTTACGATGTTGCGCTGCGATTTGATGACTGGCAAGCGATGCTCGATGCAGATGATATCGATGCAATCTATGTGGCGACACCGACGAGCGTTCGTGAGGAAATCTCTATCGCGGCTGCCAATGCCGGAAAACACGTGCTCGCCGAGAAACCCTTTGCGAGTTCGGCTTCGGTGAAACGCATTGTCGCAGCTTGTCGCAAGAATGATGTCGCGTTCATGGACGGCACTCACTTCGTGCATCACCCGAGACACCATGAAATAAAAAACGGTATGGCCAAACTCGTGGGCAATCCATGGTCGGTTGCCTCGGCCTTTCAGTTTGATCTCCCGGATCGCAGCGACATTCGCTACGACACCGCGCTCGAACCGATGGGCGCCATCGGCGACGCCGGCTGGTACAACATGCGGGCAGCTCTCGAGTATTTGCCAAAGGACGCTGCGCCTGCTTTTGTGGAGGCGCTGCTGCGGCGCGACGAGGAAACGGGCGCTGCGATTGGCGGCAGCGGTATCATTCAGTACACGGACGGCTCGACGACTACATGGAACTGCGGCTTTGACTCGGGCGCCCTTGTGATGGATTTGTGTATCACAGGCTTTGATGGCGTCATCAAGATCGACAACTTCCTGGGCCAGGACGAGGACGGGTCGGCGACCTATCTTTACAAACAAGGCAGCTGGGGGCCCGATGTCATTCGCGAAGCTCGGCGTGTCGAGTCGGGGCTGTCCGGCGCTGCGCTCATGTTTGAGGATTTCGCGGTTATCGCGGCCAACGCCGAGCTACGCGAGGATTTTGCGTTGGCGACACTGCGTACCCAGCAGTTACTCGATGCCTGCTGGGAAGCCGCCACTCGTGCCTGATACTGCATTCGGAAAATTTTTTTGACTCACGAAACTGAGGTGCCTATGTTGACTGTTCGTTTATCGACTCTCCTTACCCTGGCTGCATGCATCATGTCCCTGCTTCCTGACGCTACTGCGATCGCAGACGGTCACAATGAACAATCTCCAGGTGTGGTTCTCATTACGGGCGCCAATCGAGGCATTGGCCTCGAGTTCGCCCGACAATACGCAGCCGATGGCTGGACAGTGATCGGGACAGCGAGGTCGCCCGAGAAGGCCGATGAGCTTCGTGAAAGCGGCGCGAGAATCGAACAGCTGGATGTCATCGATGCAGAAAGCGTTGCCGCACTCGTCGAGGCGCTGGCGGGCCAGCCTGTTGATCTTCTGATCAACAACGCGGGCATCTTTCCGCGCGAAAACAATCTCGCCAACGTCGATTTCGATGACTACGAAATGACGCTGCTGGTGAATACGGTAGGACCTGTACGCGTTACCCAGGCCCTGCTTCCCAACCTTCAGTCCGGCAAACAGAAAAAGATTGTCAATATAACCAGCGGGCTGGCGAGCATCACGAACAACGGCGGCGGTTACTACGGCTACCGCGAGAGCAAGGCCGCGCTGAACATGTTCACAAAAACGCTTGCGAAGGAGTTCGGTCCTGAGGGCTTTATTTGCCTGACGATACATCCGGGCTGGGTCGCCACCGACATGGGCGGTCCGAATGCCAACCTGAGTCCGCCGCAATCGGTATCGGCGATGCGTGCCGTAATCGGGTCAATGACACCGGCCGACAACGGTGCCTATCGATCCTTCAATGGTAAGCCGGTCGCGTGGTAACAGCGGCCCCTGATCGCCCCCACCTTTCTATGGCCAGTGTCCTGCGCATGGAAATACCCACATGAAGTACAAGAAGATTGCACTTTCCGCCACCCTGTTAATGTTGGGTGGCGCGGTAAACGGAGACAGCGACGTGGCATGGTCTGACGAAAACATCGATGCGCTCATCGCCAGGATGACGCTCGAGGAAAAAGTCCTCCTGACCTCCGGCCGGGATCCCTGGAGCACACAGCCGATAGATCGACTGGACATTCCGTATATCTGGGTCGCGGACGGGCCACACGGTCTTCGACGCGCCCCGACGACAGACACATGGGGTTACGGTGACCAGCTGCCCGCGACGTGCTTTCCCACGGCATCCGCGCTATCAGCGACCTGGGATACTGATCTCGTTCGCGAGGTCGGTGCTGCACTGGGCACGGAATCGACCGCGCTCGGCGTTAACATCCTCCTGGGGCCCGGCGTCAATATCAAGCGCTCGCCGCTCGGGGGCCGTAACTTCGAGTACTTCTCGGAGGATCCATACCTCGCGGGCAAACTGGCAGCCGCCTACATCGACGGTGTCCAGGCCCAGGGTGTCGGTACGTCTCTCAAGCACTACGTTGCCAATAACCTCGAAACGGCAAGAATGTGGGCGAACTCCGATGTCGACGATCGAACCCTCAATGAGATCTACCTGACTCCTTTCGAGATCGCCGTACGCGAAGCGCAGCCATGGTCGGTCATGGCCTGCTACAACCGTGTGCAGGGCGTCTACGGAACGCAATCCCGGAGCCTCCTGACGGACAAACTGAAACAGGAGTGGGGGTTCAAAGGTATCGTGATATCGGACTGGGGAGCCGTCGTCGATCGTGTGGAAGGCATTCGTGCCGGCATGCACCTGGAGATGCCTGGCCTCGATCGCGATATCAATAATGAAGCGGTGCTTGCTGCCGTCAAGAGCGGAGCGCTCGAGGAGGCCGAGGTCGATCGCCTTGTCCGAGACATTCTGCGGATCGTGCTCAAAGCTACTGCTGGCGTTGACAAGCCAGGCACGCAGAACCTCGAAGAGCACCATGCACTGGCACGGCACGTCGCTTCTGAAGCCATAACCCTGCTCAAGAATGATCGTGAGTCTCTGCCCATCCAATCCGGGCGCGACCGAAAAGTTGCCATCATCGGCGAATTCGCGGTCAAACCGCGATATCAGGGTAACGGCAGCTCGGAAGTCAGACCGCCACGCGTGGATGGATTTCTGGACATCGTTCGCCAGGAGTACGGCGACCGTTTCGATATTGCGTACGCTCAGGGCTACAACCTCGAGGATGACGCCGACACGACGCTAGTCGACGAGGCCGTTCGCATTGCAGCCGACGCAGATATTGCACTGATCCTTGCCGGTCTTCCCCTGCAATATGAATCCGAAGGCATCGACCGGCTGCATATCAATTTGCCTCCCTCCCACGACAAGCTCATTGAGGCCGTGGCCAGAATACAGCCCAACAGCGTTGTGCTGCTGACCAACGGTAGCGCTGTTGCGATGCCGTGGATCAATGAGGTACCGGCTGTCGTCGAGACGTGGCTGGGCGGACAGGCGGGCGCCGGTGCGGTGGCCGACGTGGTATTCGGCAAGGTAAACCCCTCCGGCAAACTGGCAGAGACGTTCCCTGTTCGCCTGGAAGACACGCCCGCCTACCTCAACTTTCCGGCGGAACACGGTGAGGTTATTTACGGGGAGCGAATTTTTGTCGGATATCGCTATTACGACACCAGGAAAATTGAGCCGCTATTCCCGTTCGGCCATGGCCTGTCATACACCCGCTTCTCTTACAGCGATCTCGAGGTATCTGCCGACACATTTTCCGACCAGGATTCACTTCGCGTCTCGGTAACGGTCACCAACTCGGGAGAGATTGCGGGCAAGGAAGTTGTGCAACTCTACGTCAGAGACGAGTCGGCGAGCGTAGTTCGCCCGGTGAAGGAGTTGCGAGGATTCGACAAGCTTGCGCTGCAGCCCGGTGAAAGCCGAAAAGTGACCTTTACGCTGTCTGAAAGGGATTTCGCGTTTTATAGCCAGCGCCATGGACGCTGGCTTGCAGAAAGCGGCAACTTTGAATTACTCGTTGGCGCGTCATCACGGGACATCCGCGAGCGTCGGCAGGTCACGTTGCAGTCAACCCGATCACTGAACTACAGCTTTACGCAGTACAGTTTCTTCCGTGAAATCTGGTCGAATCCGGATTTGAAGCCGATGCTTGTCGAGTTGATGCCGAACTGGCTTCGAAGCCAGGCTCCGGATGGACGTTCCGCTTCGCAGGCCCATGTCGAGAATTTTCTTCAAGACCAGCCGATGATCAAGTTTCCGGCCATTACCCTGGGCGAAATTGACGCTGAAGATGTGGAGGCATTTATCCAGCGCTGCAACTCGCTGACCTTCACGCCCTAGATTTCGTTCGCAAGAGAAATAGACAACGCGCTCAGGCGTCGCGCAGTGCTGCTTCGAGATAGTCGCCGAACGTTTCCAACACCCTGATGCGTGCGAAGTTCTTGTTGTTTGCCGGGACGATCTCCCAAGGCGAAACATGAGTGCTCGTGTACTTGACCATGTCGTGAGCCGCGGTCTCATACTCGTACCACCTGGCGCGATTGCGCCAGTCCTCACCCGTCAACTTCCAGCGCTTGAACGGTGTCCGTTTGCGGGCCTTGAAGCGTTTTAACTGCTCCTCGGGCGTGATGTGCATCCAGAACTTGACCAGGATCGTTCCATTCTCGATCAGCTGGTCCTCGAAGTCATTGATCTCGGCGTAGGCGCGTTTCCATTCTTCTTCGCTCGCAAAGCCCTCAATGCGCTCGACGAGAACGCGGCCGTACCAGCTGCGATCAAAGATCGTGAGATGCCCCGCTCTTTGCAGGTGTCTCCAGAAACGCCACAGGTAGTGCCGCGATGCCTCTTCGTCCGTCGGCGCGCCGTACTGCAGCACGCGGTAATTGCGGGCATCGAGCGTCGGGATAATGCGGCGAATCGCGCCGCCCTTGCCGCCCGCATCCGGACCTTCAAAGACCAGCACTGAACTGCGGTTTTGCTCGATGGCTTCCCTCTGCAGCAAGTGGATACGGCGTTGTTGTGCAGCCAGCTGGGTCCGGTATCCCGACTTGTCGAGGCTTGAGGACATATCGAGAGTGCTGAAGACCGTCACGTGCCGGTCAGGCGCCTCGGGGATCGGGTCTTCGGCATCGATCGCCTCTGCATCGATCAGAAGTTCCGGCGTCGGTTCGTGACCATGGGCCTTGAGCCGGGACTTCATTGCCTCGAGGATTATTTCCGAGACGGTGAGAATACGGTGATTCTTGTCCGCACCTTCAAGTATGTGCCACGGTGCGAATTCGGTGTTCGTCTCTGTGATCGTGCGCTCGGCCGTCTCGATGAACTGGTCGTACATCTCCCAGTGCTCCCAGTCCCGGTCGCTGACCCGCCAGGCGGTCTCCGAATCCGACTGCAGTGCCTCCAGTCTCTGCTTCTGCTCATCGCGACTCAGGTGCATCCAGAATTTGAGAATCAGCATGCCGTCGTCGGCAAGCGTGCGCTCGAACGTCTGAATCCGCTTCAGCTGGGCAAGGTACTCGAGATCCGTAATTCGCCCATAAACACGATCGAGAAACGGTCGCGAGTAACGCGCCCTCAAGTTGAACGCAATCCCGCCGGCGGCCGGCAGGTCCCGCCAGAAGCGCCAGAACCTCGGCTGCTGTCGGTCAACGTCGGTCGGGGCGCCATAGGCACTGGTCGAGATCAGCCGTGTGTCCATCCAGCCGTGCAACAAGTTAACAGTGGAACCCTTGCCGGCACCGTCAACACCGGCAAAGTCGACCATCACGCCAAAGTCAGCCGTGCGACCGAGCAATACCTGGGCTTCGAGCAGCTGCCTGCGAATATCCGGGGCACGCTCCTTGTATTCTTTCTTCGATACGGTCTGACCGAGTTCGACTGCCCTGAACATCTTCTTGTTGTCTTCTTATCCCTGGTCGCGACAGAGTCTAACGTTAATGAGCTTTGTCGGCCATCTGCCTCGTTTTCGAATCGAGCTGATCAACAAACGGCTACCAGTCTTTCAACGGCCAGTCGATGGGCGAGAGTGGCGGCCAGGGTAATTCAGCTTCCTGCACCAGCTTTGCATAGTTGGGCGTGCCCTCGAGATCGAACGGTGCGCCGCACATGCAATTATGGATTGCGAAGTTCAATTGAAGATAGCCGAAAGGCTCCGCATCGATCCTGGTGGCGATCGCATTTGCCCGATCACGCTGTCCGGCAACAGCGAGTAACTCCATCAAAACGAAATCTGAATTCGCCAATGGCTCATACTGTTCCAGCAGGGAATCTGCCGCGATTGCGTCTCCTTGCGCCGCCGCGATTCTTAGTGATCGGTACAGCCGTGTTCGCGGCGCACGAATTTCCCGATCAATGGCCTTTCCAGCCTCTTCGAAACGGCCGGCACCAATAAGAGACTCGATCCACTTATTCATCAGAAGGCGATGTCCTGTCGTCTCGAAACCACGCCAGGATGTGTCCAGCGCCGCGTCAAAATCGCCCAGCCACTGACTGGCGCTCGTCGCAGTCATCCAGCCGGAAAAGCTCAGGGGATCGCAGTCAATCGCTCGTTCCGCCGCTTGACGGACCCCGGCCGCAATGCCGAACGCGTTCGTGATCATCTCGGGCCAGGTTGGCATATAGCAATTGCCTTGTGCGACGATCTGCTCAAATCTCGACGTCAGCCCTCGCCACCTGCCGGTGATGAGATCCAGGTCGTACGCGACCGCGTTGCGGCGGTTTGCGTCGGGCGCAAGCCTTATGGCATTGGTCAAATCGTCCTCGAGGCTCGACATGGCGGCATCAAGGTCTTCCTTCGACGTATCTTCGCCATCAGTCCCGCCCAGTATCAGGTGCGTATAGTAATCAGCGTGATAGTTGTAAGGGTCCCAAAAGTCCGGCGCCAGCGACATGGTTTTTTCGAACCACTCGTTTGCCCCCAGCAACTTATCAAGCTGGTCTTGCCCACCGTGTGCGTCGTTGAAGAGCTCGATGCCTTTTTGAAAGGCCACATAGGCTTCCGGATTCTGCAGGCCGACTGAGCGCATGTGTTCCAACTGCTCATCGTCGAGTACGACGTCCAGTGCCGTCGCGATCTTCTCCGCGATATCGGTCTGCACGCCGAACGCGTCACTGGTGTCGTGATCGTAGGTCTCGGACCACAGGTGAAAGCCATCTCCCGCACGAATCAGCTGCGCCGTTACGCGCAGGCGTTCTCCCGAGCGCCTTACGGACCCTTCTACGACGTGTGCGACGCCCAGCGTTGCGGCAATTTCCGGGACCGGAATATCCTGACCTTTGAAATGAAATGCCGAGGTCCGTGCTGTGACCAGTAAATCGGGAACGCGAGTCAAAGAATTGAGGATTTCTTCGGTCAGGCCGTCCGCAAAATATTCATCGTCGGGCCCGCTGCTCATCGCGACAAACGGGAGCACGGCGACGGATTTGTCTGTCGTCGCGACGCCCGGTGCTGAGTCCGTTTGCAGCGCGAACTTGTCGAAGAGCAGCAGCGCAACCGCGGCTGCCAGGACGATGATGATCGTGCGATTCAGTTTGCGACCCGTCTGCTCAGTAATCGAGTTGTCACGATCAACTTCTTTTTCGCGTTTGATGCCGTCCGGCGTCATTTCGTAGGCCCAGGCGAACAGGACGGCGAAGGGGAAACCAACGGCGACAGCGAGCAAAAACACCTGCATGACCCAGTCAGGCGCCGACGTACTCTCGAGCACTAGCTGCACCACCTGCAAGACAAGCCACCCTGCCGCCAGGTAAGCGATTACAACGCGAAACACGTTGCGTCGTTTCAGTTCCGCAAAGAGTTGACTCAAGAGACCCTCGATCAAGATTTTTCCGGTGATCAAGATAGCAGAAATCGAGGATGGGATCGCCGCTGTGCAGCCTCATTTGCAGCCTTGCGGTTGCGAGAGTCGAACAGGGGAACCTTTTAGAGCCGCAATGCGCCGTCGACCTCTATATTGCGGCCGTTAACATAGTCGTTTTCGACGAGGAATTGCACGGTATGGGCAATCTCATCAGGTTCGCCGATACGGCCGGCCGGAACCATCGCTGCAATCTTCGCCAGTGCCTCTGGCTTCATGGAACGCACCATTTCCGTGCCGATGAATCCGGGCGAAATCGTGTTGACGCGAACACCGTAGCGCGCGAATTCCTTTGACCACGTTACGCTCATCGCGGCAACCCCGGCCTTGGTCGCGGAATAATTCACCTGGCCCATGTTGCCAGCGCGGGAAATGCTCGAGATATTGACGATCAAGCCGCCGTTACCCGCGCGGATCATTTGCTCGGCGGCCGCTCGGCCGCACAGGAACACACCGGTCAGGTTGACGTCGATCACAGCCTGCCAGTCTTCGAGCGACATGCGCGAAACAAGTTCGCCATCACGGAACTTGAGCGTCAACGCGTCACGCGTAATGCCAGCGTTATTGACGAGCACATCGAGCCGACCAAAATGTTCGGCAATTTTTTTGAAGGCGTCGTCGGCGTCGGATTCCTTGCTGACATCGCACGGCAACATTAGTAAGTTTCGTTCGTCCGTATCCAGCCCGGATGCCAGTTCCTCGAGCATCTCGGGACGATAATCGAGCAGGGCCAGGCTCGCGCCCTGCGACGCGAACCGTCGAGCCATCGCGGCCCCGAGACCGCCACCCGCGCCAGTGATAACAATTACCGATTGGTCTGCGTTCATGAGTTTTCCTCAGTGGTTCGTGATGAACCGGGTGAACTTCCTAGTTCATTAGCGAGCGAATCCAATTGACCACGACGGTCTGCTGCGCGCCGGTGCGCCATGCATAGTCGTCACCCGTATAACCCCACCAGTCCCAGCACCCGTGCGGATTCATCGGCGCAACGATACTTTTCTGAACCTGCGGGAAGGCCAGCACGACTCCGTTTGTTTCGGCCCACGGCAGATAGCCGCTCATCTCGATGAAATCGTTGCCGACTACTTCAGCCGACTGGGCGCAGCCATGTAGCACCAGGTGTAGCGCGCAGGACTGCGCGCCGTCTGCGCAAGCGCTTGGAATATACAGGTAAGCCGTTTCCATCAGTTGGGCGTCGGCCGCGCCGGGCAGTTCGACACTGAGCACATCTCCGACGTGCCCAGATTCTGGCTCGGTCAAACCGGGATAGAGGAAACTCAAAAGCTCGCCGGCCCCGTCGTATTCGCAATCACCTACAAAGGGCGGGATGACTTCAAGACAATCTTTGCCACGCTCCTTGGCAGGAAAAACGTGATCCGCATCGATGCTGTCCACACGACGAATTTGATCAGCGGGAACGAACTCCGCATACAGATCTGCCGCCGCCCAGTGCACGAGTGCGGAGACTTTCGAGTCCCGGTTTCCACGGAACAACCAGACACGGTCGTCGGCAAGGTTTTTCGGATCGGCTATATCGCCCGCCGCCGCCGCGGCGCGAATACCGGACGCAAGATCCGCGATCGGCAATGGATCCTCCGTATTGGTCGTGCATAGCTTGAGTGCGGTAACCAGAGAGTTGCCGGCGCAATTGAAGGGTCCACCGGACAATACCGCTACCCCGGAAAACAAATCCGAGTAAGCAATATGCAACTGGGTCGCCATGTGGCCACCGGAAGAAATACCGGACACGGTTACGCGTTCGGGATCGATGTCGAGCGACGGGTCGTCTCCGGCAAATGCCGGCGCAATGAACACCAGGCAAGCAAGGATGAAGCTACGCATTTTCGGCTCCATGGGAACTGGTTCGTTCAAGGTGGGCATGAAAGGCCCGGTTGAATTTGGCGGGATGTGTGAGGAACGGGACATGTCCGCAATCGCCGATTGCCACCTCCGCGTAAGTGCCGCCGGATCGCGTGTAATCGTCAAGCATTTTGCGGATCTGGTCCATCATCGGCTGCGGCGGATACGCCTCAATGCCCGGATAGCCCGGCAGCCGGCCAGTCGGGCCCCACGTACCCGGATCGGAGGCTGCGGTATTCGAGACCGCGAGGTCATCCGCGCCATAAATCCAGAGGACCGGAACCTTGTGTTCCGCGGCCAGGATCCGTTCCACCAGGTTACCGACGTACTTGGGTGACATTGCGTTGGTGGCGCCCCATGTGCCCGGCCGGACGTAGGGCCAGTGCGGCGAATCCTCCTTGTCCCCGGGAAGTTCGCGGTCGCCGATATGGACGCGGAACATGGCGTCGATGAGCGCGTCCTCGCGCTCCGGAATTTGCCCTCCGCTCCAGACCAGGCGGCGCATGATGCCGCGCGGACTGAAGTCGGAGACCGTATCGCGGTCGCCGTCGAGGAGGCTCTGCACCAGCACCGGGTTAATCAGGCCACCGCCCGAGCCGGCGAAATCCGGCGTCGTCGGCGTGCCGGCTGCATCCCGCGTTCCGCCAAAGCCGAACGGCGATCCCGGGCCGGCCAATGTCGCAGACAACAGCCGTTCCGGCGCGTCGGCCAGCATCCACCAAACGACCAGCCCGCCCAGCGAGTTGCCAACGAGATGAAAGCGGTCATGGCCGAGAAAATCCATCAGCGCCAGTGCGTCGTCGACGAAATCGCCCATGCCACGGGTGGCATCGATTTTTGCTGCCGGGTCGGCGCCATGGTAGCCACGCTGGTCAGGCGCGATCCCCTGGTAACCCGGCGGCAGTGCTACCAGCGTTTCTTCCCACCAGGTTGCAGACGAAAAGTTGCCATGGATGAACAACACCGGGATCCCGTCGTCGGGGCCGGAGAAGAGAACCCGGGTCGTCAGCCGATCGGTCGTTACGCTACGGGCCGTAATTCCGTCGAGAACGGCGGTCATGTTGTCTGCTCCCAGGCTTCGAGGACCTTTTTGTCGATCTTCCCGATGGCGGTTAATGGCAACTTGTCGATGACGACAATGGACCGCGGTTGCTTGTACTTGGCAAGACGCTCGCCGACGAAGTCGCGCAACTCCGCCTCGTCGAAGCCATCCTCGACGACCAGGAACGCGCGACCAACCTCACCCCACGTGTCGTGCGGAATACTAACGACAGCCGCCTCCATCACCTTCGGGTGCGCGAGCAATACCGACTCGATCTCCGCCGGATAGACGTTCTCGCCACCACTGATGAACATCTCTTTCGAACGGCCGAGAATCGAGTAGCAGCCATCGGCATCGCGCATGGCGATATCGCCCGTGTGCAACCAGCCGTCAACAATCGTTTCGGCCGTCGCGTCCGGGTCCTGCCAGTACCCGGCAAAGACGTGCGGGCCGCGAATCAGCAACTCGCCCGCCTCACCGTCATCGCAGGAGGAGCCGTCGTCGCGCACCGTCTTCATGTCGATATGAAATATCGGGATGCCGACCGAGCCAATTTTTTCTCGTACGAGTTCGGCTGGCAGCCAGAAATTATTCCCCGATGCTTCGGTGAGGCCGTAGCCCATCTTGAAATCGACGCCGCGATCCCAGAACTTCTCCATGATCGGCAATGGACAGGGCGCGCCACCGCTGATGACCAGCTCCAGTCCCGTGAAGTCGACGTCGTGCCAGCGGGGATGCTCCTGCAACATCTGGAACATGGTCGGCACACCCACGTAGTGTGTGATGCCGGAATGCTCGACGAGGTCGAAGGTCTGGTCGGGATCGAAGCCCTCGCACAAGATCGTCGTGCCACCAACATGCACCAGTGGCGCCATGAAAATATTGGGGCCACCAATATGGAAAAACGGAAGCTGCAATGCCGCCCTGTGGCGGCCGGTAAGCCCCCAGGACGTGATCGTGTTTATGCTGTTCCAGGTCACGTTGCCGTGTGTGAGGACCGCTCCCTTCGGCAAGCCCGTCGTGCCACCTGTGTAGTAGATGCCCCATGGATCGTCGAGCGTCAGCTCAGGGCGATTCTCGAGTACAGCCGATTCTTTTTCCCTCTCGACGAAATTGCGCTCGCCCGCCAGCGGGTTGGAGAAAGCTACTACGTGATCGACAGTGTCCAGCGACGGCTTGAGTTCGTCGACCTGCGATTGCCAGTCCTCGCTGTAGATCAGTACTTTTGGCGCGCCGCTCTTAACGATCCCCTGCAGTTCATGGACCGTCAGTCGCCAGTTGAGATTCTGCAGGATCGCGCCGATCTTGGGCGCCGCCCAGAACAGGTCGAGATACTCGGTGCAATTCGACGAGTACACGGCGACGCGATCACCCTTCCCAACGCCCAGGCTCGACAAGTAGTTGGCCGTGCGGTTGGCGCGTGCATTCCAGTCGGCATACGTGGTTTCAGACTTGTCGGCGTAGTCGATCAGAGCCACTCGCCGCGGCGTCAAACTGGCGCGTTTATCAAGCCAGTCGGCCGCGGTTCGGGATGTCTGTTTCATTCGACGGCCCCCCATTCGACGATGGCGCCACCCCAGACGTAGCCAATCCCGGCAGCGATAATGGCCATGGTGTGCCCCGGCCTGAGGCGACCGCGCTCGAGGCCGACCTCGATGTTGATGATGGCGTCCTGCTCGCCGATGTGGCCGATATCCGCAATATAGACGCTCTGCTCCTCGGTCAGGCCAAGGTGCGCCAGCATCTCCCGATGCGCCGAGGGCTTGACGAGCGACATGTTGAAGAAATCGATATCCGCCCGCGTATAGGGCATGCCATCCACTTTATCGCCGGAATTCGCCAGCGCCTTATCGACGCATTCCAGCCAGTTATCGATCGACACCTCACCAAGCCGCGCTTTCATGGCGTCGGGCTCGACCAGGCGAAACTTGAAGTCGCCCTGTGCGACAGCAGCATCCGTCGGGTGCTGGACCGTGCCACTGGCAGGCACGATCACGTGCCGACTCATCGTGCCGTCCGCAATCAGGTGAATGCCCTTGACCCGGTTTTCCGGCCAGTTGCGCTTGACGATCATCGCGCCGGCACCCGCGCCAATGTTGAACAGGAACGAGGTGTTGACGTCGGTGAGGTCAATAAAATGCGAAATCGCATAGCCGCCCGCGATGAGAACCGTATCGATGTTCGGGTCGTCTGCCATCAGGCTGCGGGCAAGTTTCAGCGCGGCGATCGTGGTGACGCAACGGGCATGAATATCGAGCCCCCAGGCATTCTTCGCACCAAGTTCCTGAGCAATATCGATCGCGGTCGTCCACAACAGGTATTCGCGCCACTCCTCGGTCGTACTGAGGACCACGTCGATATCCATCGGGTCGATACCCGCGCGTTCGACCGCCTTGCGGGCCGCCTTGACGGCCATTTCGTTCGCGTGAACTTTCGGATCGGCGACAAACTTCCGTTCGATGCCGAGCTTTTCGCGAACCACCCACTCGGGCAGGCCGCTCTGCTGGGCTATCTCTTGAGCCGAAAGGAAAGTCTCCGGAAACCAGGTTCCGGTCGATACGATGCCCATTTCGGTCATGCTTGCACCTGCCGTCACTTTATTTTTCTACTTAATGCCGTTGGCGATCAGGTCGGTCATTATATCCGCCACCTCTGAAGGGGACTTGCTTTCGTCCATGATGACGAAACGCATCCCCAGGAACACGACGATGCCCATGATCGCCCATGCCCAGGCCTCGTAATCGCCCGGGCGCAGTTCGCCTTTACGTGCCGCTTTTTCGAGATTCCGCCGGTAGGCCCTGGCAAAGCCCTCGTAGTGGTCCCGGTAGGCTTCGGTTGCCACGAACTCGGCTTCGGAGATGATGCGGTAGATTCCCTTGTGCTGGCGCGCAAATTCGATGTAAGCCTCGATACCCAGCCGCTCGGCGGTCATGCGGTCGGTCGCGTCTGCGACGCGCTTGCCGATCCATTCACGGGTGCGGCGGCTCATGTCGGCAACCAGGGCCTGGAAGATCTCTTCCTTGCTGTCGAAATACGTGTAGAACGTGCCCAGCGCGACGCCGGCTCGTTGCGTGATGCCGCTGATCGACCCGTCGTGGAACCCTTTCTCGCCGAATTCGGCCTCCGCCGCGTCGAGAATCCGTCGCCGGGTCTTGCGACCTCGGCTCGTCTTGGGGTTCTTTCCCGTACTTGAAACTTGAACCATGTTTCAAATTGTTGCAGAATTTTGGTGCGCTTAGCAAGGCTCACCTTCCAGACGAGCCGATTGCACACACGGCGGACCCGCCAGATGCGGGTATCGCGGCATAAAAAGACGGAGAAAATGATCATGAACAACGCGGTTCTCAATCGCACCAAGAACGCCGATCAGCGCCGGGGGCTCCTTCAAACCTCGCTCGCCGCGGCAATACTTGCCATCATCGCTGCTCCCGCTGCGGTGCTTGCACAATCCGACGATGGGGCTTCAGCCATCGAGGAAATCATCGTCACCGCGCAGCGACGCGAACAGTCGTTACAGGAAGTGCCGATGGCGATCAGCGCCTTTACGGGTGCCGATCTCGAGGCGTTGCAGGCCGACAACCTCGATTCCCTCCAGGGCGCTGTGCCAAACCTGAACCTGGTTCAGGGCCGCGGCTCGAACTCCAGCGTGAATGCCTTTATTCGCGGTGTCGGTCAGCCGGATGCGCTGCAATCGTTCGACCCCGCCGTGGGTGTTTACCTCGACGACGTCTATATATCCCGCATTCAGGGCGCACTGTTCAAACTGTACGACATCGAAAGGGTCGAGGTCCTGCGCGGTCCGCAGGGCACACTGTATGGCAAGAACACGCCGGGAGGAGCGATTCGCCTGATCACGAGCACCCCGGGCGACGAATTCGAAGCGCAGGCAGGTATCCTGACCGGCGACTACGGGCGACTACAGGCCCGCGCCCGCATTGCAGGACCGGTGAGCGACAACTTCTCGATCGGACTGAGTGTGCTGCTCGACCAGCGGGACGGCTTCGTCACCGATCCGGCTGACGGCCGTGAGTACAACGACGAAGACACCATGCTCGCGCGCATCAAGGGCAGCTGGGACGTAACCGACGACGTCAACGTAACGTTCTCCGCCGACTACTCGAAAGAAGACGTCCGGCTGACGCTGGGTCGCTCTGAGGTCCTGCTGTACAGCCTCAACTACAGCGCCGACTTCAGTGAAATCAGCATCGTTCCGCGTTCGCCGGCCCCGACCGGTGACTGGGACTTCCGGAGCTCGACCTCAATGACCGATCGGTCGGCACAGCAAACCGATCACTGGGGTGCCAACGCGACGATCAGCTGGAGTATCAGCGACAGCACCAAGCTGAAGTCGATCACGGCCTACCGCGACCTGAAGACCGATTCCTATATCGATATCGACGCAACGACGCTGGAGCTCGGCGACGTGCTGGTCGCGCTGGACCAGGACCAGTTCAGCCAGGAGTTCCAGTTGCTCGGCGATAATGGCGAAAACGTCAACTGGGTGCTTGGCGCTTACTATCTGAAGGAAAACGTGCCGTCCCACCAGGAAGCCTACGCCGATGACTTCCTTCAGTATGTCGGCTTTCCGATTTCCTTCCTGCGAACCATTGACGACGATCTCGAAACGACGAGCTATGCCGTGTTCGGACAAGTCGACTGGGCCTTCGCCGAGAAGTGGAGCCTCGGTCTCGGCGTACGCTGGACGCAGGAAGAGAAGGACTACTTCCGCACGACGAGCACATTCAGCGACCTGCTCGGCGTGGCCGACCCGGCTTTCGAATTCTCCGATTCGGATGACTGGAGCGACTGGACCCCGACCGTCACGCTCGACTATGCAATGAGTGATGCAGTGAAGTTGTACGGCCGCGTGGCCCAGGGCTTCAAGAGTGGCGGCTTCAATGGCCGCGCCAACAGCGCCGCGGATGTCAGCACCTTTGACCCGGAAACCGTCTGGACAACGGAAGTCGGTGCCAAGACGACCATGGCGGGTGGCAAACTGCGCGCCAACTACGCCCTCTTCGTCAGCAAGTACGACGATTTCCAGGCCCGCGTCTCCGTTGGCGACGGCATCGATTTCCGCTTCCCCGTGCTGAACGCGGCCGAACTGGATATCAAGGGCGCCGAAGTAGAGATCACCTTTCTGCCGATCGACCCGCTGGCCTTATCCATGCAGATCGGTTACCTCGACTCGGAGTACGGTTCGGGTGGCTTCACGGGTTCGGATGGCGTCGCGGACGAACCGGCCTTTTCGCCTGAGTGGACAGCGCGCTTCGCCGGAACCTGGACGCAGAACTTCGCGAATGGCTCCAACCTGAAGTTTTCGGCTGCCGCCAACTACCGTGACGCCATGTGGCTCAGCGTTGAGAATACGGCAGCATTGACCGAGGACGATTACTGGCTGATGGACGCCATGGTGAGCTGGCTCAGTGGAGACGGCCACTGGACGATCTCGGGCGGCGTGAAGAACCTGACCGACGAGGTCTACCGCGTGGAGGGACAGGAGTTCAGGAGCGTGGGTGGCATACAGACGGCTTACTACGGGCACCCGCGTACCTACACGGTAGGAATTGACTACAACTTCTGATCGGCGTCTTAGTGTGAGTCTTCACCACGACGTGATCACGCAGCAACGAAGCCAGGGCACCCGGTTTGAGACCGGGTGCCCGTTGGCACTCCTGTTCGCGCCGACATGATCGAAACCTTCCTCATCATTGCCAGTGGCTTGCTGTGGTTGCTGATGGTGGCCCTCGCCGGGGCCGGGCATTGGCTCGCCGGGCTCTATGTGCTGCTCGTACTGCTACTGGTCTACGGCATTCTCGGCACGTCCCACAAGGGTCGCTTCGACCTGCGCCTCGTGCTGTTCCCGACCGGAGTCTGGCTGCTGAGCTGGGCCGCCGCGTTCGGCCTCGCCGAGTACTTCGCCCGTGCCTATGACTCCGGCGTGCCGGCCTTCACGATCTTCGGCTTTCATCCCTCTTTTGCGGCGATCGTTATCCTGTTCTGGATCTTCCCCACCCTGCTGATGGGTTTCGGTTTCGAGGCTGTCAAGGATCGCTGGTTGTCACAAAAACAATGGGACGATTTCCTGGCCGGCGTTCACGAAGCGTCTCCCGACAAGCAGGATGACGAGGCGCCATGAGCATCGGCGTCAAGTACCTGATCCTGGCCTCGTCTTTCGCCGTACTGGCGATCTCGTTCCTGATCGGCTTCTGGGCGCGCCGCAAAGTCACGTCGCCGGAAGCGTTCATTGGCGGCGCCAAGATCTTCGGACCGCTGACCGTGGGCCTGGCCACCATGGCTGCCGTCGGCAGCGCCTTCGCGGTCGTCGGCGTACCCGGCCTCGTCTTCAGCACCGGCAACGCCATCCTGCTTTTCATGTTTGCGGCGCCGGCATTCGTGTTCGGATACCTCGTTATCGGCAAGAAGGTGCGGGCGCTGGCTGAGATCGGCTCTGTCGCAAGCCTCGGCGACCTGTCTGATCTGCGCTTCAACGGCCACCGCGGTATCAAGCTGCTGCTCTCGATCATGCTCTTCATTGGCGCCGCGATGTATCTCTCGGCGCAGGTCGAGGCCTGCGCCAGGCTGTTCGGCAACCTGTTCGACTGGAACGAGTTGGTGATCGCGTTCGTGATCTTTGCAATCCTCATTGGCTACACGGTGCTAAGCGGCGAGATCGGCGGGGTGCTCACGCAGGCATTCCAGGGACTCGTGATCGTCGTGGCGGGTTTCATTTTCACGGCCTCGTTTTTTGCCGTGACGGGTGGCTTCGGTCCCGTCCTGGAAGTGATCGCGAACACTGACTCCGGCCTCGACCCGTCGGCCCTCACGGCCTGGGGCAGCTTGCCGGGTGCCTATTCTTTCGCCTGGATCCTGCTGCCCGCCCTCGGGATCATGTGCCAGCCCCAGGTACTGACGAGAATGACGATGCTCCGCACACCGCGTGAGCTCCCGAAGCTGTCACTCTATGCGGTCATTACAAACATGATTACAGGGCTGATGGTTCTGGCCATCGGCTATTGCGCGATTTACCTCGTCGCGGCCGGCAAAGTCGCGATTGACCACCCAGACACCGCCGTTTTCAAGGTAGCGGACTACCTCGGCATATCAGCCCAGTTGTTCGTCTACCCGGCTGTACTCGCGGCCGCGCTGTCAACATCGAGCCTGTTCCTGTCGCTTGCGGGAACCATCGTATCGCGCGACCTGCCGGGTTCACTGGGCATCAACATTACGCCGGTTCGGCAGGTCACCGTGTCACGCATCGCGATGTTGCTGATGGGCCTGGCGGCCATCGGATTTGCAGCGCTCAGCGGCGACATGGTTGCCATCCTGGGCACCTACGGATTCGGGACACTGGCTGCGGCAACGTTCCCGATCTTCGTGATCGGACTGCTGTGGAGAGGGGCCAGCAGCAGGGGCGTGATGCTCGGCATGCTTACCGCCCTGGCGACAACATTGGGTGGCGTTGGTATCGAAATACTGAAACGATTCAACCTGTCAGAGTTCGCGTGGCCGGGCGAGGTCCCGTGGTACGTGTTCGTATTGGCTGCCTCGGTCACCGTGACTATTGCAGCGTCGCTGCTTGACCGCGCATGGAGCGATGATCAGCTCGATCGCCGCGTCCGGATGGCCCTCGATCTCTAGCACTATGCCCGTCACCGCGCGTTCGACGAGTGGTGAGACAGCAATCATCCTGAGGGGCACCTATACTTGTCACACCGGATCACGCCAATCTGAAAGCCATGCAAATCGTCGTTGCCTCACATAACCCCGTCAAGATCAATGCAACGAGGCAAGCATTTGCAGCGCTGTTTCCGGAAACGCCGCTGGAGATGGTGCCAGTGTCGGTCGATTCAGGCGCTGGCGACCAACCGGACTCTGACGAAGCGACGCGCAATGGCGCACGCGACCGCGCAATTAACGCACGTGCAAAGATTCCACACGCCGACTACTGGGTAGGGCTCGAAGGTGGTACCGAGGTACTCGATGATCAGCTAATGGCATTTGCGTGGATGGCCGTGCAAGGTCCAGCCGGCGAAATCTCCGAGGCACGCAGCACCACCCTGCCACTTCCACCGGCAATTAAGGAACTTGTTGATTCAGGGCTGGAGCTCGGCGAGGCAAATGACCGCGTTTTTTCAACTTTGAACAGCAAACAGGGCGGCGGGGCATTCGGCCTGCTGACCGACGGTCTTTTGACGCGCGAAAGCGTGTATGCGCAGACGATGATCGTTGCGCTGATCCCTTTCGTTAACGACCTCTATCCGCATTCGGGTTTACCAGCATCAGGCGTTGATCGCTAGTCGTTAAAGCAAGGACTGACATGCGGCGACTACATCGTTAGTATTGCCGCTTTTGTCCCGCAGAGAACAACCGAATGACGTCAACGGCCTATCGTTTAACTATTGCCATCGCAATTTTGCAGCTATCGCTGCTCGCGGTCGCAGAGGATACCACCGACCCCGCAGACGCCGGCGCCGAGCCGATCGACGATATCGTCGTCACAGCGCGGCGGCGTGAAGAAAACCTGCAGGAGGTGCCGGTCTCCATCACAGCATTTAGCGGCGAACAGCTCGAGGCACGGCAGCTTTATGCAATGGATCAACTGGGTGCCTTCGTGCCAAACCTCCAGTTCGACAAGGCAGCGCCATCGTCCGGCTCCAGTTCAGTCGGCCAGATCTTCATTCGTGGCATCGGGCAGGCAGACTTCACGCCGGTCACCGACCCCGGCGTTGCTATGTATGTAGACAGCATCTATATCGGCCGCTCGCCCGGCAACGTACTCGACCTCGTCGACGTCGAGCGGGTCGAAGTCCTGCGCGGACCGCAGGGGACGCTGTTCGGCCGCAATTCCATCGGCGGTGCCATCAAGGTGCACAGCCGCCTGCCCAGCTTCATTGACACCGCCAATCGCATTGAGCTCAGGCTCGGCAATGATGACCTGAGGTCGATGATCTTGCGCGGGAACCTGCCGCTGACAGAGTCACTTGCAGCCAGTATCGCGATCGGCCGCCAGCAGCGTGACGGGTATGTCGAGCGAACATTCGACGGCATAAGGACAGGCGACCGCGACCGCTGGTCGGCGCGCGGCGCTGTGCGCTGGGAGCCAACCGACGCGTTCGCAGTATCGCTTATCGTCGATTACACGACGATCGATGAGAACGGCGCCCCGGTGGTTTCCGGCGGCGTCAACGACCGGCAGCCATTCGCAACGTTCGGCAATGCAATACTCGAGAGCTGCAACGCCGTGGTCGTCAACCCAACTTTTGACGCTACGCCTCAGGGCGGCCCACCCACTTTTCCACCACCCGGCGCACCAACGGGTAGTGCCCCTGGCTGCTACGGCGCCG
>JBFFOS010000028.1:0-22651 GCA_041574375.1 Woeseiaceae bacterium | reverse complement strand
CTATCATGATGAGAATGAAAACGGTCTGATCGATAAGAATTTCATTGGCATTCCGCGTGAGCCGCTGGCGATGTCGAACGCCTATAAGCCGAAGGGACCGCCCAGCTTCGCGCGTGCGAGCTTCAATATGCCGTCGGACGATCGCCTGCAGATCGGCCTGGAGATGTATAAAGTGCTCGGCGAGCGCGGCCGGGTCGGGCTTGGCCTCGGGGTGATCGGTCGCAGCAACCCGTACCGCGATTCGTCTCGGAATGTTTCCCAGGTAATCCCGGCCGTGACCTACGTCGGAGAGCGCCTGCAGTGGTTCGGCCCTGCGTTGCGATACGGGATCTACGGAAGTGGCAAGCTTCGACTCGCCGCCGCCGCGGAGTATCGCATTGGCGTCTACGAGGAAGATGACAGCAATTTCCTGGCCGGGCTTGGCGATCGCGAGGACACTATGCTCGGGGGTTTGGGTCTGCAGTACGAGATCGCCGAGGGATTCGAGCTGGAACTGCTGTATCAGCACGACGTCCTGGATCGCATCGGTGGTGGCATGGCCAATGTGCGCCTGTCACGCGGCATACCCTGGGGCACCGCCTTGTTCGTGCCGCAAATTGCCTACAACTGGCTGGGTAGTGACATGAGCAATCATGACTTCGGCGTGCCGGAGAGTGCCGCAACGGCGGATCGACCGGCCTACCGGCTCGGCAGTACAACGAGTATGGAGGCAGGGCTCGGCGTTTTCATCGAGCTCACCGAGAGTTGGCGCATCATCCTCAACGTGGCGGGCGAGCGACTGGAAGATAGTGTTGTAGAAAGTCCTATCGTCGACGATGATGTCGTTATCAAGGGCCTTGCAATAGTTACCTACGTATTCTGATGACTCGAAGAAGCATTCGTTGAGCAGACGGCTCGTATTCGGAGCGAGCGGCTATATCGGCAGCTATCTTGCGCCATTCCTCGCTTCGCAGGGAGTTGCGGTGCGCGCAACGTCGCGCAACGTCGATGTCCTTGAAAGTCGTGAGTGGTCGAATGTAGAGCTTGCTGAGGCCGACGCATTACAGCCGGACACACTGGATAGCGTCCTCGAAGGCGTCGACATCGCCTACTACCTCGTACACTCGATGGCCGCCGGAAAAAACTTTCCTGACCTGGATGCAACGGCAGCACGCAATTTCGCAGCTGCCGCGGAACGACAGGGTGTCAAACGCATTGTGTACCTCGGCGGACTCGTTCCGGATACGCCGAAATCGACGCATCTTCGGTCGCGGCAGGAGACAGGCGATATCCTGCGAGCAGGCGGCGTTCCGGTCACGGAGATTCGTGCCGGAATGATTGTCGGACCGGGGTCGGCAGCCTGGGAGGTGATACGCGATCTCGTCAACCATCTGCCCATCATGGTTACGCCGCGCTGGGTATTTTCACGATCGACCCCTATAGCGCTCAGCAACCTGCTCCGCTACCTGGCTGATGCGCCGTTGTTGGATGAGACCGCGGGTGAGATCTACGATGTTGGCGGTGCTGACGACCTTACCTATGAAGAAATCATGCGGCAGTACGCCGAACTCGTTGGTAAGAAACCGTACATCATCCCCGTTCGCGTTTTGACGCCTCGCTTGTCGTCCTACTGGCTTAGCCTGGTGACCTCGGTACCAACCAACATAGCGCGCGCCCTGATCGACGGGCTGTCCCAGGACGTCATAGCCGACGATAACCGGCTGGCCCGACTTGTTCCCCAGAAACTTCTCGGGTTTCGCGAGGCGGCCGCCGAGGCGCTCGACGCAGATCGCAAGCATGCCGTGCCGGCCCGTTGGGTTGAGGGGGCTATAGCGCGTCGCGAGTTTCATGCCGAGTACAGCTTCTATTCCAAGCGCGCTGGCGCCCATGCGTATACCGAAGCAAGTGCGGATAATTTGTGGCGCGTCGTTTGTTGTTTCGGACAGGACGGTGATTTTTTCTACGCCCGCTTTCTCTGGTGGCTACGAAGAGGCCTCGACTGGATCGCGGGTGGGCCGAGTATGCGCCGCAAGCGGCGCCACCCTGACGACCTGCAGGTGGGTGATGTTGTTGATTCGTGGAGGGTAATCTCAATACAGCCTGGCAAGCAGCTGACCATGCTGATGGAAATGAAAGTGCCGGGGGCAGGTGTGCTTGAGTTCGATATTGACGACAGCGGTGATGGCCAACGGTCTATAACTGTCACGGCATACTTCCATCCAGCCGGTGTGTGGGGACTTCTGTACTGGTTCGCAGTCCTGCCGTTTCACGCAATCCTGTTTCGCGGCATGACGAGTGAAATTGCCAGGCGGGCAGCGGACGATACGCCAGTCTCTTAATATGCGCGTACGCTGGCCAGGCGCAATTCAAAAGGGCCGTCCTGTTTGTCGTAAATCATAAGGCCCATCCCCCTGATCTGTGCGGGATCGAGCGCGGGTCCATCTAGCTGAGCCCCCCGGTACTGGGGAATAAAGTCGGCGAAGGGAATATCGACCGTGCTCCATGTGCCGTCGCGAGTTTCGAAATCGGCCCAGTAACTGACCTGCCGGCCGCGCCAGCGCGCAGCAGTTGTGATTCGCCACGTATAGCGACGGCCATCGCCTTTTATTTTTAGCTGAATGCCAGTATGACTGGATAAATCGAGCTGCATGGGCTTTGTGCGAATCGAGCTGAAACCGCCACCATTCGTGTTCGTACGGCCAGTGAAGATGAGTTCATTTTGTTGTTGTTTGAAATCGCCTTCACTACGTCCTCCCATTACGTTGTCGTTAACGACGTACCAGCCAAGGTCGGGGGTGTTCGAGCTAAAGTCGGTGAGCAACAGGCCGGGAGAGGTCATCAGCAATAATCCAACAGGCAGCGAAAAAACAGGCAGGTACATTCTCTTAGCTCCCGCAAGACAGCAAGTCATTTTTTCGTTGGGGGAGCAACGTGCGCCACAACCGGCAACGGGTCGATGATTGATCGCCCAGTCTTACTGCGGCACGCATCGAGCGGCTCAGGGCGCCGGCGTACAGTCGCTGATAATAACGAAGCCCGCCAACGTAGAACGGCAGTATCTCTTCGAGCGTAAGGTCGGTATCCAGCATCTCGGCGAAGCCATCATAGAATCGGGCGATCGCGTCGGATACCGGGTTGTCTTCGACGAGCAGGTCGGACGGGATGATTGTCCAGGTCATATCGCGTTGCAACATGCATGTCCCGGCATACCCGGCGCGTCGTTCAGCCGACCATTCGTCAGGCCCGATGAGACTCAGGGACCACTCGTTGTTGGTCCAGTAAAGGTAATTTGCCGTGCCAATGGCGGGGCGATACTTGAATGATGCGGACAGGACGAGCATGGATGTAAAAAATTCGGCCAGCAACTGGCGCCGCGGCTTCGCGATGACACCCTTGGGGCTGCTTTGGTGCCAGTCGAGCAAAAATCCATTGAGGCCCTTTCC
The DNA here is from genome assembly GCA_041574375.1 of Woeseiaceae bacterium. Taxonomy (GTDB): domain Bacteria; phylum Pseudomonadota; class Gammaproteobacteria; order Steroidobacterales; family Woeseiaceae; genus UBA1847. The sequence continues at coordinate 19,229 of JBFFOS010000028.1, read as the reverse complement.
TTCCGGATTGCCCTCTGTCTTGCGCGTGATGGCAGAGCCGCCGTGCTCGATGTGTTTCAGATTACCCATGTCACCCGTCGATGATGGTCGCACAAACCGCCGATCAGGCCGCAGCCCATTCGGGCTCAAAGTTTCGCGCCGCAAAATGCCAGTTAATCAGTTTGCTCAGGAATGCGTCGACGTAAGCATCACGCCTGTTCTGGTAGTCGAGATAGTATGCGTGTTCCCATACATCAAGTGCCAGTAACGGTATGGCACCGTCCGTGAGCGGGGTCTCCGCATTGCCCGTGTTGGCGATGTCGACGCCCTCGGCCGTGTTTACGAGCCAGGTCCAGCCGCTGCCAAATTGCCCAAGTGCGGAACGCTTGAATGCATCACGAAACCCGTCCAGGTCCCCAAATCGATCTTTGATCGCATCACCCAATCGACCCACGGGCGCCCCACCGCCATTCGGTGCCATGCTGTGCCACAAGAAGGTGTGATTCCAGGCCTGCGCAGCATTATTGAAAACGCCGAGGTCAGCCGCTTCATGCGAAGTGGAGACGATCATCGCAAGCGACTGGCCCTCATACGCGGTGCCAGCGATTGCTGCATTCAGCTTATCGACGTAGGCCTTGTGGTGCTTGCCGTGATGAAACTCCAGCGTTTTTGCAGAGACATGTGGCTCAAGGGCGTTGGCTGCGTAAGGTAGACTCGGAAACTCGATGGGCACTTGATACTCCTTGAAAAGCAGAAGGTAAATACTAACGCGCGGTTGTGTTACGTAGTGGTGCGGATACAAAAAGTTACGCATGCTTGTCTCGTGTCAACCACGCAGCGGGTGGATCGTTATATCGTGTCAAGGGATGTGACTGCCTGAGTACGCATGAAAGAAGCAACTGTTATCGCTACGAACCGGTTTGGTCTGGGTGCGCGCCCCGGCGACTTCGATATCGTGGATCGCAATCCGCAGGCCTGGTTACTCGATCAGCTTCAGGGTCCATCGCGAACTCCCGGGGACATCAGGGAGTTACCGCATTCGTCTACGGTCCTCACCGATGTGCAGGCGTTACGCCGTGAAGAACGGCAGCGAAAGAAAAGCCCTGATAACGACAATCCGGACGTGACTTCAGTGGAGAAGTACGGGCAAGTCGCTCGTGGTCATTTCATGGACCAGGTTGCGGCCCGCTACAGGACTGCCACTGCCAGCGACTACCCGTTTTATGAACGACTGGTGCATTTTTGGTCGAACCATTTTGCCATTTCAGCCGATCAGCAGCCGCTCCCGACGATAACGGGCCTGTTTGAAAACGAGGCGATTCGTCCGCACGTGGCGGGCAAGTTCGCAGACATGCTCATCGCGGCGGAACAGCATCCTGCGATGATTCTGTTTCTCGACAATCAGCGGTCAATCGGCCCGAATTCACAATTCGGCAAACGTGCAAACAGGCGCAACAAGGACCGCACTATCGGGCTCAATGAAAACCTGGCGCGCGAAATTCTGGAGTTGCATACGCTTGGTGTAAACGGTGGCTACACGCAAGAGGATGTGACGACGTTCGCCAAGGTCATCACGGGCTGGTCTATCGGGGGTACGAACGAAAACGGCCGCTTTGCCGAAGGCGAACCAGGCACGTTCGAATTTCGTGAGTCGTTCCACGAGCCCGGAAAGAAAACCATACTCGGAAAAAGTTACCGGCAGCGGGAGGTCGACCAGGGCGAAGCCGTATTGCGCGACCTCGCCGTGCATCCGTCGACGGCGAAATTTCTTGCCACCAAGCTTGCACGCCACTTCGTTGCCGACGAGCCGCCGGCCGAACTCGTCGGTAAACTCTCGGCCACCTATCTTGAATCCGACGGCGATTTGAGTGTCGTCTACCAGGCCCTCGTACAGGCCGACGAACCCTGGCGTGAAATTCATGCCAAGTACAAGACGCCGCACGAGTTCGTTGTGTCGACGTTCCGAGCCTTCAATCGTGTTCCGGATGACGCGCGATTCATCGTGCGTGCCCTCGAGTTGATGGGGCAAACGACATTCCGACCGGGTTCGCCCGAAGGTTGGCCGGATACGGCCGAACAGTGGGGTGGTGCCGACGGCTTGTACAAGCGGATCGAGTGGTGCAATACCGTTGCGCGGGTGGTGGGTTCGAAGGCGAGGCCGGTGGAACTGGGAGATGCGGTTCTCGGGCCGGGCATGAGCATGACGACGCGCAAATCAATTGCCCGTGCGGAAAACGGGGTCCAGGGCCTGACACTACTCCTTGCCTCGCCCGAGTTTCAACGGAGATAGGCGTGGTTACAAGACGAGACATTATCAAGACCGCCGGTGCTGGTGCCGCCGCCGCAGTGTGGCCTACAGCTTTGTTCGCAAAGCCCGACTCCGAAGCGCGATTTGTTTTAGTGATCCTGCGTGGCGCGGCAGACGGTCTGTCCATTGCGGCACCCTACGGTGATGGAAATTACCCCGGGGTCCGCGGTGAACTCGCACTGCCATCTCCCAGGCGGGCTGATGGTCTGTTGAAGCTCGACGGGATGTTCGGACTGCATCCGTCGCTTGCCGGCGTCTACGAAGAGTACGAAAAGAAGCAAGCGCTGATCGTGCATGCTATTGCGAGTCCGTACCGGGAGCGATCACATTTCGATGGTCAGGACGTACTGGAAAATGGTGGGTCTGGTGCCGGGTTGTTGCGCGATGGCTGGCTCAATCGCGCGCTCGCCCCGCTGGGCAACTCACCTGGAAATGAAAAAGCCATCGCGATGGCAATCAATACGCCACTTGTCCTGCGCGGCGAGAACTCGGTGACAAGCTGGGCGCCGTCGCAGCTGCCTGATGCCGAAGAAAGCACGATTCAGCGCCTGCAGGACCTGTATGCCGATGACGAGTTTTTTGCGACGAGACTGATGCAAGCGCTCAAGTCACAGGAAATAGCCAGTGATGAACTCAGCATGCAGCCGACCCGAGGTCGTTCCAGGAATGCAGAGCAGGTACGAAACATGATGGCGGCAACGGCTCGTTTCCTTTCGGCCGACGACGGGCCGCGAATTGCGGTCCTCGAGGCGGACGGATGGGACACGCACCAGAACCAGGGTACTACCGCTGGCTCGCTCGCAAATCGGCTGGCCGGACTTGACGGTGCTCTGACCGCGCTTCGTGATGGTCTTGGGTCAACGTGGTCCAACACGGTCGTTGCGGTCGTGACGGAATTCGGACGCACGGTCCACGTCAATGGCACACGCGGTACCGACCATGGCACCGCAACGGCAGCGATACTACTCGGTGGAGCGGTGAGCGGCGGGCGTGTTCTGGCTGACTGGCCGGGCCTGGCAAAGTCCGACCTGTACGAGGGTCGTGACCTGATGCCGACCGCGGACACGCGCAGCCTGTTCAAGGGCATTCTTGCCGACCATCTCGGAGTTCCGGACGCGATGCTGGAGCGTTCGATATTTCCGGATAGTGCTGGCGCAAAACAGATGAAAGACCTGATCCGCGCATAAGCCGAAACGAATCCCGGTCCGGCGCTTACTCGTAATGGCGACGGATGAACTCATCCAGGATGCGGACACCCCAGCCGGAAAAGCCCGTCGGCACAGTCGGTAAGGCCTCGTCGGCGTAGTCGACACCGGCGATATCGAGGTGCGCCCAGGACTGGTCTTCAGCGACGAACGTGCCGATAAACGCGGCACCGATACTTGCTCCGGCCGCGCTGATGCCACCGTTGACGACGTCCGCAATGTCGGACTCGATCCGCTCGAAAAAGGCATCGTTCAATGGCAATCGCCACAGTTGTTCGCCGCTGGTCACACCGGCATCCAGCAAGCGCGCGGCGAGTTCGTCGTCGCGGCTGAACAGCCCTGCATAATCCGGACCGACGGCGCGCGACACCGAGCCCGTCAATGTGGCGACATCAATCAGGACAGCAGGCGAATACTCAACTTGCGCGAAGTGCACCGCATCGGACAGCACCAGGCGGCCTTCCGCATCGGTCGAGCTGATTTCGATGGTTTTGCCGGACATCGAGGTCAGCACATCGCCTGGTCGAATAGCCGTCCCCGAGGGCATGTTTTCAGCGAGCGCTGCCAATCCCACGACGTTGACGTCAGCACCGCGACGAGCAGCGGCAAGCACTGTCGCCGAGACGACGGCGGCACCGGTCATGTCGGCCTTCATCTTCCACATGCCGTCATTGTTCTTGAGAGAAACACCGCCTGAGTCAAAGGTAATACCCTTGCCGGCGAGGGCCAGCGTTGGCCGCTCGCCACCGGCGAGGTATTCAATCACGAGCAGTCGTGGTGGTCGTGAAGAACCACCGCCGACTCCGAGGTGTGCGCCCATGCCGAGGCGTTGCATGTCCTTCTCATCGAGCACGCGAATCTTCACGTTTTTCAGGCCGCGAAACTGTTCGCGGATGCGATCGACGAACGACTGCGGATAAATGACATTGCCGGGTTCGGAGCTCAGGTCGCGGGCGAGAGAGACTGCCGAGGCAAGGTGGCCGAGGTCGTTGGTAAACTCAGCTTGTGCGCCCTCGTCGTCGCTGTAAATCGTAATGCCGCCAAGCGTTGACGGATCGAGGCGGTCCGCGTGATAGCGATCAAAGCGGTAGTCGCCGAGGCGGTAGCCGAGCGCGACCCGGCCGCCTGTCGCGTCTGCATCGCGTTCGATACCGGACCAGAGAACACTGACCGCGGTTCCGCTGGCACCATCATTTAGACTCGCCGCCAGGCCACCAAAGTTTTCCGCAGCTACGCGATTCAGCGGATCACTGCCTACACCGATCAAATCGACGCGGGAGTAGGGCTTGATGCCATAGAGCGTCAGTGTCTGATTGAGTTTGCCCGTAAAAGAAGCCTCGGAGGCCGCCAGTGAAATCGCACCGCTCGTATTGGCGTCCGCGGCGGCCGCGACGCCGGTCAGACCGTCGCCTTCCACAACCGGCACGACGATACTGCCACTCGCCGGTAACTCAAAAGACCGGAAGTCGATTTGACGCTGTGCCATCGCCGGGAAGGCGAGCGTCAGGCATACGGCAATGAGGGCCAATGTCTTCATGCTAAATCTCCAGGCCGAGTTTCCGGCCGCCTGTTGTGCGGACTTGCCGCTTCCTGTCGCCAGCGCCGGTATTGTTCCGGGGGCACCGGGATCACATGGTACGGGAGTCGGGTGCTGATGTGGACGGGCGGATGAGTAATCGGTTGAATGTTGGCGATATTGTGCTTACGGTTCACTGGCAATTCGTTCTCAGGAGCCGCTTGCGCGGCGCATACCGTGTCAGGCTGACGGAGCTATATTGAATTCTCGCGATGAATTACTGGCGAAGATCGCCGCGGTCGTAGGTCCAACCGGTGTATTGACCGGAGAAGACGTTGCGTCACGACAGGTCGGCTGGCTGAACCCGGCGCCGTGTAAGGCAGGGGCCATCATCCGGCCTGCGTCGACGGAAGAGGTGTCTCGCGTGATGGCGCTGTGCCACGAGGCCGGGCAAGGCGTCATCCCGGTCGGTGGTAATACCGGCCTGGTCGAAGGCACGCTCGCAGGCTCCGATGACATCATGATCAGCACCGAGCGCATGACTGCGATCGAGGCGACCGACATAGACGGCGCCACGATGACGGTACAGGCGGGCGTGCCACTCGAAGTCGTTCAGACCCGCGCAGCCGAGCAGGGATTCATGTTCCCGGTGGACTTCGGGGCGCGCGGCAGCGCAGCGATAGGTGGCGCCATCTCGACAAATGCCGGCGGCAACAGCGTAATTCGCTACGGCATGATGCGTGAGCAGGTGCTCGGACTCGAGGCGGTGCTGGCGGATGGCACCGTGGTCAGCTCGATGAACAGGATGTTGAAGAACAACGCGGGCTACGATCTCAAGCAACTGTTCATTGGTAGCGAGGGCACGCTCGGTATCATCACGCGTGCCGTACTGCGGCTGCGCCCTGCGCTCAAAAGCCAGAACACGGCGTTTGTCGCACTGGAGTCGTTCGAAAAGGTGCCGGCCCTGCTGCGCCACCTGGGCAGCGTTTTGGGTGGCGCACTTAGCGCCTTCGAGGTTCTCTGGGAAGACTTCTATCGCACCATTGTCGTCGACCTCGACAATCATCAGCCACCTGTATCGGAAGGGTATCCGTTTTACGTCCTGATCGAGGCAAGGGGTGGTGACCAGCGCGCCGATGCCGAACGCTTTGAAGCAGCGCTCGGATCCGCTTTGGAAGGCGAGCTGATATGCGATGCAGCGATCGCACAGGGCGGTGCACAGCGGCAGGCGTTATGGGCCATCCGCGATGACATCGAGACCCTGATCAAGTCTCTCGGCACGCCAATCGCGTTCGATGTCAGCCTGCCTATCGCGGTCGCAGATGAATACGTGAATCGTGTTCGAACGCGATTGGCAGAGCGTTGGCCGGATTCGTTTCGTAATGTGACGTTTGGTCATCTCGGCGACAGTAACATTCATTTCATCATGACCATCGGTTCCACCGATCAGGATCAGCGCGCCGCCGCGATGAATATCGTCTACGAAGAGCTCGAGCCTTATGACGGCTCGGTCTCGGCGGAACACGGTATTGGACTGGAGAAGCGCAGCTACCTGCATCATTCACGCAACGCGGCGGAGCTGGCCTTAATGCGGACGTTGAAGCAGTCCCTGGACCCCGACAATATTCTCAATCCAGGCAAGGTGCTGGCCTGAACCTGTTAGCCGACTCGCCCTAACGCGTTATCCAGCGCCGCCAGCGCGATATCGGCGTGACGGGTATCGAAGACCAGTGGTGGCCGGATCTTCAGACAGTTTCTTCCCTGCCCATTGAGGGAGAGCAATACGCCGTTTTCCCGCAGGGCCTCCTGAACCTGGGCTGCTTCGCTACCGGCGGGCTCCTTGCTGCTGCGATCGCGCACCAGTTCGACGGTCAGGAAAAGCCCTTTGCCGCGTATGTCGCCGATGAGCGGGTAGTTCTCCGCCAGCTTCCTGAATCCCGCGAGCATGTGATTGCCGCTCGCTTTGACGTTCGCGAGGAGGTTGTCGCGGGCGACGACTTCGAGAACCGCTTTGCCGGCGGTTGCCGAAACGGGATTGCCGCCAAAGGTATTGAAGTAGTGGGTTTCCTTCGCAAACGCCTCGGCAATGGCGGGCGTCGTCACCACGACCGCAAGCGGATGGCCATCGCCGATGGGTTTGCCCATCGTGACGATGTCGGGAACCACCCCGGAGTCCATAAATCCCCAGAAGTTGTCGCCCATTCGGGTCAGGCCGGACTGTACCTCGTCGCAGAGAACGAGACCGCCGGCAGCCCGCACTTTTTCGTGCACTTTCTGCTGGTACTCCGGTGGTGGCGTGTGGATGCCGGCCGCGTCGTAGATTGAGTCAATTATCATCATGGCAGGCTTGTGGCCCTGCTCCGAAAGTTCGTCGATAGCGTCGTCGACGAGGTCGGCATATTTCTGCACGTAGTCAGGGTCATCGGCGCCAAACCGACCGCGATACGTGTCGGGCGGGTCGACGTCAACGATGAAGTCCGGCCGAGGCCGGACACGCTCGAACTCCGGTGAAAGCTCGGAAACCAGTGTCGAGTTGCCGTGATAAGCACCCCAGGTGCAGATGGCACCCTCATTGCCTGTGACGGCGCGCGCGATACGGTAGGCGAGGTCGTTGGCTTCGGTCCCGGTGCAGACAAACATGCATACGGACAGATCGCCAGGCAGCGTGTCCGCGAGCATCTCGGCATACTCGACAACGGCATGGTGCAGGTAACGAGTATGCGTATTCAGTGTCGCGATCTGTTTCGATATCCGCTCGACAACGTGCGGATTACAGTGCCCGACAGACGGTACGTTGTTGTAGCAGTCCAGGTACTTGTTGCCGTCGTTGTCGTACAACCAGACGCCTTCGCCGCGCACGAGGTACAGCGGCCTCTCGTAGAAGTGGGAATAGGTCGGTCCCAGGGCCTTGCGGCGGCGTGCAATCAGGTTATCGATGTTCATTCATTTTCTCCGCGCTGCACCGCCTGCAGGAAATCGTCCGCATCGATACACAGTATCCTCTCCAACGTCTGTTTCACGATTGGAATATCGACATCGCGAAGCGCCGGGTCAACCTCGGTGTGTTGTGCGCGAAACTCCAGTAACTGCACGATCATGATAGCTCTTGCGAGTGTTGCATCGTAGAGCAGCTCGCGCTGCTCCTCAGGCAAGGCTATGTGTGATTCGAATCCCCGCACCAGCGCGGCCGCCGCTTCGAGAGGCGCCTGGCTGCGCTCCAGGATGCTGGTCATCGATGTCGCGAGGTCAACAACGAGCGGACCCTCGATCTGGTCTCCAAAATCGATGACGCCGGTGATCGAGTCGGGAGCGTCGGGGTCGCACAAGACATTGCCCCAGTGTCCATCGTTGTGAATGGTCTGCACGGGCAGCGCGAGCATTCGCGGCAGTGTTTCGTCTTCAAGCCGCTGCAGCGCCGGGCCGCAGCGCTCCGCGAGGCCGTCGCGCAGATACCGGGTACGCAGCTCGTGCGAGACCACCAGGCCGTTAAGAATATTCCACGGCATGAAATGCGCGCCGCCGGGGTGCCTGAATCCGGCAAGCGCCTTGCACATGCGTCCCTGCAGAGAGCCGATTTGCGCAACCACCTTGGGAGAACATGGCGCGGCGTCCCCGAGCGGCACACCATCGACCCAGGACAGCAGCCGGACGACATGTTCGCCCTCATTGGAGCGCAGCGTCTTGACGATGGCACCGTCCAGCGCGCGCTGAACGCGCGGAACAGGGATGGTCGGATCAGCCTTCTCGAGCTGCAGCATCGCCTGCACCTGAAAATCGACAAGGATCGGGTCCTCGATCGGGCTGGAGACCTTGAGGACATAGCATCTGTCATCCCGCGTGCAGACCCGGGTATTCTGGTCGCGCTCACCGCTCAACGGTTTGCTCGTACCCCAGATGCCCCATTGATCCTCGAGAAACTGTTCGAGCATTTCCCGTGGAAGCTGAGGCGGTGTAAAGCGCAGGTCGCTGGGGGTCAGTTGATCCGGCATGGCCTGCATTCTTGCATTGCGCGTGTCTGTCGGTAAACAATCCACCGCTCAAGTCCAGTGTTGGTCAAACCGATGTCCCAGCCAAGCACCCCGCAACCCGCTCAACTTACCGCCGGTGTCCTCGGCGGCATGGGACCGGATGCGACCGTTGATTTCATGGCCAAGGTAATCGCGGCAACGTCGGCAGAGACGGACCAGGATCATGCCCGCATGCTTGTCGATCACAATCCGAAAGTACCCAATCGCCAGGCTGCGCTACTCGCCAATGGCGAGGATCCTGGCCCCGCAATGGCGGCGATGGCAAAGGGCCTGCAAGATGCCGGCGCCGATTTCCTCGTCATGCCGTGTAACACGGCACATGCGTTTGCACGTGATATTCGCGATGCAGTGTCGATTCCGTTGATTTCAATCATCGATGTCACGGTCGACGCGTGCCGCGACAAGGGCGCCGTTGGCGTGCTGGCAACAGATGGTTGCCTGCAGACGACTATTTACCAGGATGCCCTGGAGAAGGCAGAAATCGATTGCGTGCTGCCGAATGCAGCTGAAGTCGCGGAACTCATGACGCTGATCTCGGCAATCAAGGCTGGCGACAGGAGCGAGGCCATCGCGATGCGAATGCAGGGCGTTGCACGTGCCCTGGTCGCGAAAGGTGCCCGCGCCATTATCGCAGGATGCACGGAAATCCCCTTGGTTCTGACCGAGGATCTGCTGGATGTGCCTCTCGTGTCGTCAACAGACGTCCTTGCGGAAATTACCGCGGCTATTGCCTCCGGCGCGCATCCGATCTAATGACCGGTCGTTCGCTGGCACCGTCACAACATCATAAAGCCCGGCTGGCGCCCATGGCATAATTGGTCGCTATTTCTTGTAAACCTAACCACGCAGGGTAGAAAAATGTCTCAAGCACAAAAAGAAGAAGGCCGTTACGAGTGGTCGTTGAGTGACCCGAGTCTTCTCAGGACACAGGCGTACATCAACGGTGAGTGGGTGGATGCCGATGACGGCTCGACGTTCCCCGTATACAACCCGGCGACGGGCGAGGTTGTCGCCGATGTGGCTGATGTGGGTGCGGCGGAAACGCGCCGCGCAATCGAGGCGGCCGAGGTTGCTCGCCATGATTGGGCCGCGAGGTCGGCTCACGAACGCTCGGCCATCCTGCGCAAGTGGAACGACCTTCTGATCGAGAATGTCGAAGATCTCGCCGTCATCATGACAGTGGAGCAGGGGAAGGTCCTGGCCGAGTCACGCGGCGAGACACTTTATTCGGCATCGTTCATCGAATGGTTTGCCGAAGAAGCGAAACGAATTGATGGCGCGGTACTGCCGCAACCGCAAACGGATCGTCGCGGCGTCGTTATCCGGCAGCCGGTCGGTGTTTGTGCGGCGATTACGCCGTGGAACTTCCCGAGCGCAATGCTCGCACGCAAGGCGGGACCAGCGCTGGCCGTTGGCTGCTCGATGGTGGCCAAGCCGCCGCACGAAACGCCATTGTCCATGACTGCGATGGCAGAGCTGGCGCACCGCGCTGGTTTGCCTGCGGGCCTTCTGAACATCATACCGACGGCGAACTCGCGCATTGTCGGCGCCGAGCTGTGCGAAAACCCGACGGTTCGCAAGCTCACCTTTACGGGTTCGACGGGCGTTGGCAAGCAACTGACCAGGCAATGCGCCGATACCCTCAAACGGCTGTCCATGGAGCTTGGCGGCAACGCGCCTGTCATCGTCTTCGACGATGCCGACCTGAAACTCGCCGCACGGGGCGCGGCAGCGTCGAAATACCGAAATTCGGGCCAGACCTGTATCTGCGCAAACCGCATCATGGTTCAGGACACCATATACGACGAGTTTGTCGAGGAACTTAAGAAGGTCGTCGGCACCTACAAGATCGGTAATGGCATGGACGAGTCTGTCACTCATGGGCCACTCATCTCACGCAAGGCCCTCGAGGACATCAAGGAACTGGTTGATGATGCTATCGACAACGGTGCGACGGTTGTGGCGGGCGGTGAATTCGGCGAGGGCGATTCGCATTTTGTCGAGCCGACCATTCTCTGCGACGTCAATGATGACATGCGTATCTTCAAGGAAGAGATCTTTGGTCCAATTGCGCCGATCTACAAATTCAGCACCGAGGAAGAGGCCATCGCGATGGCCAACGACACGGAATTCGGCTTGGCGGCGTACCTGTTCACTGAAAACCAGGGCCGCAGCTGGCGCGTTGCCGAGGGTATCGACTATGGCATGGTCGGCATCAACGAGACGATCATAGCGTCCGCCTACATGCCCTTCGGCGGCGTCAAGGAGTCAGGCCAGGGTCGTGAAGGATCGCACCAGGGTGTCGAGGAATACCTTGAGACCAAGTACCTCTGCTTTGGCAACCTGGGGAAATAAGGGTGACATCGAGCAACGCCGAATGGCAGGAACGCAAACTCGCAGCCATGGCTCGCGGGCAGGGCAATATCGCCCCCGTGTATATCGAGCGTGGTGAGAATGCCGAACTCTGGGACGTCGAAGGCAATCGCTATATCGACTTTGGTACGGGTATCGCTGTCTGTAACACGGGGCATTCGAATCCGCGGGTGGTTGCAGCGGTCACGGACCAGGTAGAGCGATTTAGCCACACCTGCGTCATGGTCACGCCCTACGATTCGGCGGTGCGGCTTGCCGAGAAGCTCAACGAGCTGGCACCTGGCGACTCGGCCAAGAAGTCCATGTTTGTCACGACCGGCGCCGAAGCGGTCGAGAACACGATCAAGATTGCGCGCGCCTATACGGGCCGTCGCGGCGTTATCGCGTTCAATGGCGGATTCCATGGTCGGACGATGATGGCGATGGGCCTTACCGGGAAGATCACGCCGTACAAGAACCTGTTCGGCCCCTTCCCGGGCGAGGTATACCACGCACCGTTTCCGATCGAGTATCACGGCGTCAGCGTCGAGGATTCCATCAAGGCTTTGAAGAGCCTGTTCAAAGTGGATATCGCACCGACCGATGTGGCTGCGATCATCGTCGAGCCTGTGCAGGGTGAAGGCGGATTTTACTCGGCGCCCAATGAGTTCATGCAGACGTTGCGCGCCATCTGTGATGAGCATGGCATCGTCATGATTGCCGACGAGATTCAGACAGGCTTCGGTCGCACCGGAAAGTTCTTTGCGTGTGAGTACGCCGGTATCGAGCCTGACCTGATTACGATTGCGAAGGGCATTGCGGGTGGCTATCCCCTGGCGGCCGTAACAGGCAAGGCGGAGATCATGGACGCGCCGTTACCTGGCGGTCTCGGTGGCACGTATGGTGGCTCTCCGGTCGGATGCGCTGCGGCGCTCGCGGTCATAGACGTGATCCACGAAGAGGGTCTCGTTGAACGGGCCAATGCGATCGGCGCGAAGTTCGGCAAACGCCTCAAAGGACTCCAGGAAAAGCTGCCGCAGACCGTAGGCGCTATTCGCTGCGATCGCGGTGCGATGATTGCGATCGAACTCGTGGAGGGTGGCGACGTGGCCAAACCCGCGGCTGAGCTGACCAAGGCGCTTGTCGCGGCGGCCTATGAGAACGGACTCGTGCTGCTGTCCTGCGGCGTCAACGGCAACGTAATCCGCTTCCTGCCGGCGCTGACCATATCGGATGAATTGATCGACGAAGGGCTCGACATACTCGAGGCCTGCCTGGAAAAGCTCACCTGACACGGTCCTCGATGAGTCGTCATGCGCTTCGGTGATACCGTATTGCGAATCGGGCAGGGGGCGCTACGATGACTCGGTTGAGGCACACCAGGAGGCGCAATCATGGGTTTCGCACTTTCGTTCATGCAGTTGACGAGTTCCGCGTTTGATAATGGCGGAGCAATTCCGACAAAATTCACCGGGGATGCCGAGGACGTCTCGCCGGCAATGTCCTGGGCCGACGCGCCTGACGGTGCGAAGTCTTTCGCGCTGATTTGCCACGACCCGGACGCACCACTCGTCAAGCCCGGCACTTACGGCTTTGTGCACTGGGTGCTTTATGGAATACCCGGATCGGTGCATGAGCTCGCGGAAGGCGTCGGCGACTATATCCAGGGTGTCAACGACTTCGGTAATGCGGGTTACGGTGGACCCATGCCGCCGGAAGGGCACGGTACGCACCATTACTTTTTCTGGCTGCTTGCGCTCGACTCGGAGCCGGATCTCGCGCCGGGACTCACGATGTGGGAACTGCTTGAGAGGGTTGAGCCCAGCGTTATTGCGATGAATCGTCTTGTGGGCACCTACTCGCGGTCATAGCGCTGTTATTGCTACAACACGCCGTCCCGCGAGAGGTGAGACGTGATGGCTTTCGCTTCATCGCGAATTATCGTGGCGCCACCGGGCCTGTCGAAGGTATCGACAATCTTGCTCTTTGACTCGATAGCCCAAACCGGCTCGCGCGTGCTTGCCGAGTAAAGCTGTGTTGCCAAAACGATCGAATGCTTGAACTGCATATACTGCGGCTGTACGTATTCCTCTAACTCAACGTTCCAGACGTTGTAGTAGTACGTGGGCGTGACGTTGTAGGTCGACTGGGGCCGCATGTCCTTGACCTTCACTTCGGCATCGTGGTTGACGAGGCGTGTGACCAGGACTGCATCAGAACCCAGTTCATCAACCATGGCCAGGAACGTCTCTCGGTTCGCTGCAACCTTGGGCGTCATCATTGAGGTGCTGGCAACGACCGTTACACCTTTTTCTGAGAGCTGTTTGACGATTTCCTTCTCCAGATAAACCCGGGCATCGTAGGAGTCAAACAGCGCAATGACGAGAATATTGCTGTATGGCGCATCCGCAGAAGAAGAAAGTTTCTGGACTTTGGTTACCTGTGTGCCCGCGCATGCACTCAGGGCCAGTGCCGTGCAGGCGAGAATGAATTTCTTTGTCACAGTTTCTATTTCAACCAAACGACGTAAAGGCCGTGCATGGTCGCACATCGGTCATCGCCATGAAACAGATCAACATGAATATTCAGGCGAATTCTGCTCCGGTCACCCGCCCTTAGTCGCGCCAGGCAAGCCTCGAATTCATCCGGCTTTATCCAGGCATTCACGCGCAGGAGTCCTCTTGCAGGACGTTCGAACGTCATGTCGTTCTTGAAGACAACGATTTCCGTGTTGCTAATACCGTTGTCGATGAACGCGAGTGTCGACACTGCCCAGCCACCGAAAAGACAGATACTGGCGATACTGCCGCCGAAGGCAGTTCCCTTGTTGTTGATGTTCGGTGCCAGCGGCGCTTCCATTGTCAGCGTAAGGTCGCCGAATCTGACGAATGAAAGCTGCATCGCATCGAGTAGTGGAATATCCAGCCGGCATTCCGCTTCAAAGCGCTTGATGTCGATCATGGAAAGACCCGCGATTGTTGCAATGCCTGTTTTTCAAGTTTCGTTTTACCCATGATCGTCGTGAGTATATCGCCTGGCCCGTTGCTGCGGTGCGGCAATGCCGGCATTTGCGTGATCTTGTTGTAAGCTAGGGCCGCCGGCTAACAGGGGTTTCAGGGGAAATAACAATATGGCACAAGCATCGGGGAAGACCTGGTCATCGGGGTTTACTTTTATTCTTGCAGCCGTTGGCGCAGCCGTCGGGCTGGGCAACATCTGGAAATTTCCTTATATCGTCGGCGTCAGCGGTGGCGGAGCGTTCGTGCTCATCTATCTCGGCTGCGTCTTGTTCATTGCAATCCCGATCCTGATTACCGAGCTCTGGATCGGCCGTGCGGGCGGGCACAGTCCACCGATTGCGATGGCGAATGTCGCGAAACACGGCGGCCTGAACCCGGGTCGCTGGTCACTCGTCGGATACATGGCGATGTTCGTGGGTTACCTGATTGCCACCTATTACAGCGTCATCGCCGGGTGGACGCTGGCCTACATCTTTAAGGCAGGTGCCGGGTTTGGTGACGGCGCACCCGGTGCGATTGCGCAGCAGTTTACCGATCTCAAGGCGGATCCACAGACCCTGATTCTGTGGCACAGCATCTTCATGACAATCGCACTGTTCATCGTTGGCCGCGGGCTCAAAGATGGTATTGAAAGGGTCGTCACCGTGTTGATGCCAGCGCTGTTCGCGATGTTGCTGCTCATGATCGGCTACGCCGCGGTTGAGGGTGATTTCGCCGCAGGTGTCAGCTTTCTATTCAGCACGGACTTCAGCAAGATCGATGGTGCTGTTGTGCTGACCGCCATTGGCCAGGCATTTTTTTCCATAAGCGTCGCAATGGGTCTTTTGATGACGTACGGCTCTTATGTCCCGAAGAGCGTGTCGTTAACAAAGTCTGCGCTGATCATTGCCGGTGCGGACACGCTCGTCGCCCTGCTTGCCGGGCTCATGATATTCCCGCTCGTGTTCGGCAACGGGTTGAATCCGGGCTCCGGTCCGGGCCTGATCTTCGAGACCCTGCCCACCGCGTTTGCTGACATGCCCGGCGGCCGAGTCTTCGGAGTTATCTTTTTCATCCTGCTGGCATTTGCGGCCGTAACGTCCCTGATAGCGATCATCGAGCCGATCGTGCGTTTCGCAGAAGGCAAATGGAACATGGCGCGCCGTAATGGTGTCATTGTGTTCGGCCTGCTCGCATGGGGCATTGGTCTGATAACAGTGTTCTCGTTCAATATCTGGGAGGAAGTCTACCCACTCGGCCGGTTCGAGACGTTCGCCACCACGAACCCGTTTGGGCTGATCGACTACTTTACGGCGAACCTGATGATGCCGCTCGGCGGTATTTTGATGGCCTTGTTCGTGGGCTGGCGTATCAAGCCACAAGTGCTCGCCGAGAACCTGTCCTTTGGCAATGAATTCGTATTCACTGTCTGGTTGTGGATGATTCGCATTGTTGTACCGTTGGCCATCCTCTGGGTGCTGTACTCGAGCCTCTAGTTAACGAAAAAACGGCGCTGCGGGGCGAAGGATTCCTGCCGGTCTGGCCTCTAACCAACAGGTGGTTACGAGACGAACGGGCTGACAGGCAACAAATTGCATGAACGACCAACAACCACAAATCGTTCAGGACAGGGATCTCGCCAGGCGCGTAGCCGCGGGTGATAAGGACGCGTTCGACCTTTTTTTCCACGAGTACTTTCCGCGTCTGTTTCGCTTTACCCTCGGAAGGGTCAACAACAATACGGATCTCGCGGAAGAGGTTGTGCAACGCACCATGTGCATCGTCGTCCGCAAAATGGGGACATACCGCGGCGAGGCGCTGTTATTCACGTGGCTGTGCCAGATCTGCCGTAATGAGGTAACGGCGGTTTGCAGGCAGCGGCGCATCGAACTTAAAGACGACCTGCCGATTGAAGACCATCCTGCCGTACAGGCGGCGCTTGAGTCAGTTGCGACCGATGAACATCGTCCCGAGGGTGCACACCGGCGCGAGGAGATCGCGCACTTCGTCCGCACCACGCTTGACTACCTTCCGGCGAAATACGCGACAGCACTCGAGATGAAATACATGCACGGCAATAGTGTTGCCGAGATCGGCGCGGCCCTGGGTATTGGTACGAAAGCGGCCGAGTCGCTGCTGACCAGGGCCAGGGTGGCCTTCAAGGACGGTTTTCGTTCGCTCTGGGACTTCGAGCCAGGGTTTATTGTGGACTAGGCAATGACGGATCAAGTGAACAACGAACAACAGGAACGTGACGAGGAGGCGCTGGCGCGGTTGATGCGCATTGCCGGCCCGCGACCCGATATTTCCCCCTCCGTCGAGTCGCGGGTCTACGAGCGGGTCCTCAAGGAGTGGCAGGTCAGTACCGCACCGGCGGATAGCACGCGCGTTTACGAAAACGTGCAACGGTCCTGGCGAATGGCCGGTGTGCGCCGCCAGCTGGTTCGTTGGGCCCTGCCTTTGGCGGTAGCGGCTTCTGCTCTTCTCGTTGCGGTCATAATGCAGCAACCGGTCGCACCCACTGCGACCGCTGTCGGTACCGTGGCGCGAGTCATCGGCGTGTCAGCGGAAATCGGTGTCGCGAATGGTGACAGCGTGTACCCGGGAGCAACCCTTACGACCGGTGACGGGCAGGGGCTGAGCCTACTGCTGGTCGGCAGCGAGTCCGTACGCCTGGGCTCGAACTCGGTCCTGCGGGTTGACGAGCGGGCCCGATTCACGCTGTTGAAAGGCAGGGTTTATGCGGATACGGGTCGGTTTGCCTATCGAAATGGTGGCCTGCAGGTAGAAACAGGTCTTGGCGTTGTTACCGATGTCGGCACCCAGTTTGCGGTCGAATTCGATGGCGGTACGCTGGATGTTGCGGTCAGGGAAGGCCGGGTCGACGTACGGCAGAATACAGGCGCGTTCGTCGCGATCGCCGGCGAAAGACTTGTCGTTGATGAAGCAGGCAGCGCCGAGGTGACGGAGCTGGCACCGCACTCGACCTACTGGAGCTGGGCCGCAGAACTCGCACCCACATTCGATATTGAGAACAAGTCACTCATGGATTTCCTCGACTGGGCATCACGTGAGGCTGGTATGGAACTCGTTTTTGCCAGCGATGAGCTGCGCATGGCCGCGATGCGTACCGAGCTGCATGGCTCGGTTGATGACTTCGAGCCGATCGAGGCGATCGAGTCAGTGCTCGCCACGACAGCATTCAAGTATCGAATCGAGCAGGGAAAAGTAGTTATCGAACACTAGCGCGTGCACTAAGATGTCGGCATGTTCGCGCCTGCCCGAATACTGGCCTTCATCGTCATTTGTTGTTGCCCGGCTGTATTTGCAGCTGGCGACCCGATCAGTGGTGTCAGGCTTTCTGACTTCCTGGAGTCGCTGAATACGGTCGAGCAGCGAATACTATTCAGCAGTGACCTCGTCAGCGACGACTTGCTGGTTAGCGGCGAACCCATTGACGGTGATCTGCAGTCCGGGCTGGAGCGCGTGCTGAAGCCATTTGGCCTGACCATTCGCGAAGGGCCTTCCGGGAGTTTGCTTGTCGTCAGGTCGGCTGCTGCGCCGCCCAAGCAAGCGCAGGCACCGGAACTCGACGAATTGCCGCTGCCCGAAATTATCGTTACTTCGAGCTTGCAGCGCCTGCAATACACTCAGCCCGGGAACCAGACATATCTCAACCGGGAACTGGCGACGCGTATTCCCGCGGCGGCCGAGGAGGCAGTGCGGCTGCCAAATCGCCTGCCCGCTATCGCCAGCGGCGGTATTTCGACGCGCAGTCATGTGCGTGGCGGCGAGGCCAACGAGACCTTGTATCTCCTCGATGGTCTGCGGCTGTACGAGCCGTTTCACCTCAAGGACTTCCAGGCGATAGCAACCACGATCAACTCAGCAGCGATTGAAGGCATGGACTTCTTCTCCGGCGCATTTCCCGCCCGCTTTGGCGATCGCATGAGTGGTGTTCTTGACATGTCGCTGCGTAAGCCGGCGAAACTCGTGGAAACCGAGTTGTCGCTGAGCTTCTTTAATGCATCGGCGATGTCACTGGGCACTTTTGGCGACGATGACCAGGGTGATTGGCTACTCGCCGCGAGGCGGGGAAACCTGGACCTCATTGTCGATGTGATTGACCCGGAACTTGGCAACCCCGATTACCAGGACTTTCTTGGTCACGTGGGCTGGGTCTTCGGGCCACTCGCGGATATCAGTCTCAATGCGATGCTCTCAAATGACAAGCTGCAGCTGAACCTCACGGATCGGGGAGAGACGGCGATAGCTCGCTACAAGAACCAAGTCGTCTGGGCACGCTGGGTCGCCAATTGGAGCGAGCAACTTCAAAGCGAAACGATCGTGTCGGTCACCGACATCGACAACACTCGCCGTGGCGCTGTCGATTTGCCGGGTATCGTTGCCGGCTCGCTCGATGATGAGCGAAATTTCCGCGCCGCCGTATTCAGGCAGGATTGGGTGTACATTCCGTCGGACCGATGGATGCTGGGTTTCGGTGTCGACGCGAAACACCTGGATGGCAATTACCTGTTTAGCTCTGTCAAAGCTGTCGCCGAGCCGTTCGATCAGATTCTGGACACCGAGCCACTACAAACCCTGGATTTCGATGTCGTTGCGGACGGCGCCCAATATGCGGCGTATGTTGAGGCGCGCTGGTTGCTGCAAGACCGGTTAACTGTTGATGTCGGCATGCGTTGGGACTACCAGAGCTACACAACGGCAAGCGACGATACGCAGTCGAGTCCGAGAATTAGTCTGCTTTACGATCTAACCGACTATACGGAGCTGCGCCTCGGTTGGGGTCAGTACTCACAAGCCCAGGAAGTAAACGAATTG
>JBFFOS010000027.1:0-23139 GCA_041574375.1 Woeseiaceae bacterium | reverse complement strand
CACGTCCTGGATCTGCTGCCCCGCTCCATACGCGATGCGTTTCTTTCTTGAGCCGTTGATAGTTTTGGGGAATCGGCGCTCCCCCGGGGTCATCGAATTAATAATCGCGATCTGCCGACGGATCTTTTGCTCATTCGCCTGCTCCTGCAGGGCTGCGGGGTTTACATTTCCGGGCAGCGGCAACTTTTCGAGCATCGAAGCGATACCGCCCATGTCCATCATCTGTTCGAGTTGAGTTCTGAGGTCCGACAGGTCGAAGCCCTTGCCCTTCTTGAGCTTCCTGGCGAGCTTTTCCGTCTGATCCTTGCTTACTTTCTGCTCGATCTCTTCGACCAGCGTGAGCACATCGCCCATGCCGAGGATTCGCGACGCCATCCGGTCCGGGTGGAATGTCTCCAGCGCATCGGTCTTTTCGCCGACACCCATAAAGCGAATCGGTTTGCCCGTAATCTCGCGAACAGACAGCGCTACGCCGCCTTTTGCGTCGCCATCGGCCTTCGTCAGCACGACGCCCGTCAGCGGCAGGCTTTGATCGAATGCCGTTGCCGAATTCACCGCATCCTGACCGGCCATGCTGTCCACGATGAACAGGGTCTCATGCGGCGCCGCCTTGGCGTGCACGGCCTGCACTTCCTGCATCATGCCCTCGTCGACGTGCAGACGGCCCGCGGTATCCACTATGAGTACATCGGCGTGAGAGCGACGTGCCTCATCGAGCGCACGATCGACGATTTCCACGGGCTTTTCGTCGGCACTGCTGTTGCAATGCATCGCTCCAACTTCAGCAGCCAGTGTCTGCAGTTGCAGGATGGCTGCCGGACGGTGCACGTCGACGCTGACAAGCATGACTTTCTTCTTATCCGTCTGCATCAGGCGCTTCGCGAGTTTCGCCGCAGTGGTCGTCTTACCCGCACCCTGCAATCCAGCCAGCATGATCACTACCGGAGGTTGTGCGCGAAGATCCAGCGGAACCGTCTCGCTGCCGAGGATTCTGACGAGTTCAGCGTGAATTATTTTGACCAGCGACTGGCCCGGGGTCAGGCTCTTGCCAACCTCCTCACCCAGGGCGCGTTCCCTGATGCGCTCAATGAACGTCTTGACGACAGGCAGGGCGACATCGGCCTCGAGCAGTGCCAGCCGCACCTGCCGAAGCGTGTCTTTGATATTGGATTCGGATAACCGGCCTTTGCCGGTGAGCTGTTTTGCGGCGTCCGAAAGGCGCCCGGTCAGATTTTCAAACATGCGGCGGATTCTAAACTGTCAGAACCGTCCCGCGCGATAGCATCTGGATATTTTTATCGGGTGCCAACGTCACTACCTGCCTGAAAATCCGCTGCTCTTCGCCGGGTTTCATGCCCGTCAGCCAGATCTCCGGTTCGTGACGCAGCCGCCTGAGGTCCGCAATCAGGGACTTGGGCGTGTAATGACCCGATTCCTGGGCGAGGCTTGCCATTTCGTCGGGGAAGGACACCTCGATTACGAGAATCTTGAGCTCATCGCAGGCGTTGAGAACCGGCCAGAGCGTCTCATTGGTCTTTGTGTCGCCGCTCACCGCAAAAGCACCGCCCGAATTCTGAACGGTGAACCCCAGTGATGGCACCGAATGTATGACGTCAACCGCCTGGAAGTCGCGGTGGCCGATCGTAATCGTGTCGCCCGGGCTGCATACCTGATAGCGAAGCATCGGCTTCTCTTTCGACGGTAACTTGCCAAAGTCGGGCCAGATCACATCATTGAAAAGGTGCGCCTGCACCGCGGCGAGCGTCTCTTTGCGCGCGTAGACGGTCAGCGGCGTTGCTACATCCTCATCGAATACCCGATCAACGAGCAGCGGCAATCCTGCAACGTGATCGAGGTGAGAATGGGTCAGGAACACATGGCGAATCGTATCGATGTCCTCAAGATCGAGGTCACCAATACCAGTACCGGCGTCGATCAACACATCGTTGTCGACCAGCATCGCGGAAGTTCGTGCGCCAGCACCAATTCCGCCACTGCATCCGAGTACGCGAATTCGCATCAGGAGGGTTCTCTTAAACATGTCCTTGTGGGATGATTCGACGCTAGGTCATTGCCTACCGGGTTTCTGTGTCTCAAATCACAATTCTTTTGCTGTACCTCATAGCAGCCGGGGCTTTCACGGCAAGTCGCCTGCCGCGCTTCGACGCCAGGGCGCGCGCGCTTTTCATCGTTGCGTGCATTCTGGCGGCAACCGGGGTCGTCATTCACGGCCAGGCTCTTTTTGACCTGATCCATCCACAACGCAACTTCGACCTGTCGATCGGCAATGCTGTAGCGATGATCGGACTCGAACTCGCCATCATCGGACTCTACGCGGCGATAGAGCCTACGCTCCGTGGCATCAGTGGTGGCCTGATTTTCCTGGCGGCACTCACGGCTTTGCTTATAGGTCCGTCGGGTGAGGCGTCACCGGATGTGGCGCTGGCCTGGCAGGTGCGCGCTCATATTGTCGTCGCTCTGCTGTCCTATGGCTTGCTGACGGTCGGAACGATTGTCGCACTGTACGCACTGGCCCAGGAACGTCGGCTACAGGCCGCGAAATTGTCGCCGATCAACCAGCTATTCGCGCCGCTGGAGACCATGGAAAGGCTGTTATTCGGCGTCGCTGCGGCCGGGTTCATAGGGCTGACCCTGACCATTGTTTCCGGCTCTTCATTCGTCAACGACCTTGTTGAGCAGCACCTTGTGCACAAGCTTGGATTTTCGGTGCTCGCCTGGGTCGTCTTCGGCATTTTGCTGATGGGGCGACATTTCAAAGGCTGGCGCGGCAAACGTGCTGTACGTTTGTACCTGGGCGGTTTTGCCGTGTTGTGCATCGCCTATTTTGGCAATCGCTATATTCTGGAAGAAATTTTCCAGCGCAGCTGGAGTTGAGACGCACGATCTTGACACCCTGTAGGCGGGCTGTTGAAGTGATCCCATGATGATTGAGTTGGAGGTGCCCTTCTTTGGGCGATGACGTTCCATTAGCAGGTCTTTTGAGTCTGCTCTTCGTATTGCTGCTGCTTTCCGCCTTCTTTTCTGGCTCGGAAACGGCCCTTATGAGCCTGAATCGCTACCAGCTGCGCCACAAAGCGCGTGAGGGACACCGTGGCGCCCGCTTGGCGGAAAGACTGCTAAAACGGCCAGATCGCGTCATTGGTCTGATCCTGCTGGGCAACAACCTCGCCAATTTTTCAACCGCCTCACTGGTCGCCGTTATCGCGTTCAAGATCGGTGGGCAGCCGGCCGTAGCACTCGGCACGTTGCTGCTTACAATTGTCGTTCTGGTCTTTTCCGAGGCCGCGCCGAAGACGCTGGCCGCGATGCATCCCGAGCGGCTCGCGTTTCCAGCCGCAATGATCTACTACCCCCTGCTGAAGATCACTTATCCAATCGTATGGCTGACAAATGCCTGCGCGAATGGCTTCTTGTACCTGTTCGGCGTGCGTTCGAGTCACACGGAACTGCAGGCCCTCACCCGCGAGGAATTGCGCACGGTTGTGCATGAAGCCGGATCCCGTATCTCGTCCCGTTACCGCACGATGCTGTTGAGCATCCTGGACCTCGAGAAAGTAACCGTTGACGATGTCATGGTGCCGCACAATGAGATTGTGGGAATTGACCTCGATGACGACGATGATGAAATAGAGCGGACCATTTCCAATAGCCAGCACTCGCTGCTGCCCGTTTTCAAAGACAACATAGACAATATTGTAGGCCTCCTGCATTTGCGCACACTCGCCAATCTGGCGAAAAAAGATCTGAACAAGTCGACGTTGCAGTCCCTGTTGACTGAGCCCTACTTTGTTCCAGAGGGTACGCCCCTGAGCACGCAGCTGGTGCAGTTTCAGCGACGCCGCGAACGCATTGCACTGGTCGTCGATGAGTACGGTGACATTCAGGGTATTGTCACGCTCGAAGATATTCTCGAGGAGATAGTCGGTGAGTTCACGACTGACCCCGCTGATGAAGTTGAAGATGTCGTTGTTGAAGGCGCGGACTCCTTCCTTGTGGACGCTACCGCAAACATCCGCGAACTCAACCGCTCACAGGACTGGGATCTGCCGACCGAGGGCCCAAAAACCCTGAATGGTCTCATCATCGAATTGCTGGAGACCATCCCCGAACCCGGAACCAGCCTGAGCGTCAACGGGTATCCAATTGAGATCGTGGAAGCGGACGACAACCGAGTACGAATGGTTCGCGTCGGTCAGCGTGATGTAGGGCCTGTCGTTCCAGGCTGAACTACCAGACAGCGTCCAGAGCGTCAGACAATCGTCGTATTCCGATAACGTCGATGCCGTGTGGTGTACGTTTTGGCACGTTGCCGACTGGAACGATGGCCTTCGTGAATCCCTGCTTGGCCGCGGCCGCAATACGCTCCGTACCGAAGCGCACCGGCCGAATCTCTCCGGCGAGGCCAATCTCACCGAAACACACAAGGCGATCGGGCGCCGCCCTGTCGCGAAAGCTCGACACGATGGCCAACAGTGTTGGCAGGTCGACGGCCGTTTCGCCGATGCGCAGACCTCCAACAACATTCACGAATACATCCTCGTCGCTAATTGAAAGGCTTCCATGCTTTTGCAGGACAGCCAGTAACAGCGCAAGCCGGTTCTGATCGACACCCTGCGCCAGGCGCTTCGGATAGTTACTACTGCCGTCGGCGACAAGCGCCTGGATCTCAACCAGCAACGGTCGGCTGCCTTCCCACGCAACTGATACAACGCTGCCGGGTTCATCAACTGACTCACGCGACAGGAATATTGCCGAGGGATTGCTCACTTCTCGAAACCCCGTCTCGGTCATCGCGAACACGCCCATTTCGCCGCTTGCTCCGAAGCGATTCTTGACGGAACGGATCATCGTGTAGCGACTCGCCGGATCACTTTCAAAATACAGAACGGTATCAACCATGTGCTCCACGACACGCGGGCCCGCAATTGCGCCTTCCTTCGTGACGTGTCCAATCACAAACACAGATATCTCATTTTGCTTGGCAAACTGAACAATGCGCCCCACGCCTTCGCGCAGTTGTGCGATTGAGCCTGGCGCGGATGGCAGGTGCTCACAAGTCATTGTCTGAATGGAGTCGATAACGAGAACTCTTGCTTTGCATTTGCGTGCCTGCTCCAGCACGTTTTCGAGCGCCGTATCGGCAAGCAGATTCATCGCCGAGGCTTCGAGTCCCAGGCGCAGGGAGCGCTGGCCGATCTGGCGTAGCGATTCCTCACCTGTGGCATAGCAAATCGGGAGGGCCTGCATGAGACTTGCAGACACTTGCTGCAACAAGGTCGATTTACCAACGCCGGGATCACCCCCCAAAAGAACAACCGCACCGGGTACCAGGCCGCCGCCAAGCACGCGGTCAAACTCACCAAACCCGGTGTGGTACCTGGCCTCGACATCATCAGGCAACGCATCCAGCGTTGTTGCTGCAATAGCCGGCCCCGTCACCCCCTTCTGGGTACTGATCGTCGTCGCTGTCAGCGTATTCCAGGACGCACAATCCGGGCACTGGCCGGCCCACTTGACGCTATGGGCGCCGCATTCCGTACAAAGGTAGGCTGTCTTGGCCTTGGCCATCGGCATTAAGTCTTTGATTTTTCACCGTTTTGGCGTCTCGGTGTAGGATTTGGGGCGACCGCCATAACGATTATTGTTAAATTCGAGTAATCCAGTGAATGCCAATGATAGCACCGCATCCAGGATCGGGTATTACATAAAAATGCCAACCCTATCTCATTACGAGCAGTCACAAATCCCTATAATTTTGCCCTTAAAACAAGGACCTGATCCAACTTGAACAAGGCAGACCAACAAAAACGCAACAGAATTGTCGCACTCAGCTTCGTCAGCGTGCTATTGCTGCTGATGTACGGGCCGCTTGCGCAATGGTTCGTTTCTGCCGATCGAGTGCTCTATGATCAACTGGCTGGCGGACGCCCAGCCAAGGCCCTCGGCAACGCGTATATCGTCAGCATCGATCCCAAGCTCAAGTCGAATGCAGAGATTCTCGCCGAGTATGGCGATGTGCTCGAGGCGCTCCAGAAGAGCGATGTTGACCGCATCGTGCTGAGCAAGCCGCCAGAGATACCCGAGGCCGAGGAACTACCGGGCTGGTCTGCCCTGCTTGTCTCCGGCAGGCCCGTGTTCGTACCGGAACGGCATCGCTTTGCAGACATATCCGGCAAGAGCGGGTTTGTGCAGATTTCACCTGATGATGACGGTGTACTGCGCCGCTCCAACCTATGGCACCTTAATGGTGGCTTCATGTCACCATCGCTTCCACTGGCCATTGCACTTGATGCGTCAGCGACGGCAACGGCCCCTCGAATGTCAGGTTCCGACGATGCCGTGTACTTCTCCAATTACAAAGAAGTTCCTCGCATAGACGTTGCCGACCTGCTCGGTGCATCGGGCGACGACTTGTTACGCGGTTCTACCGTATTCGTCGATTCCGATCCTGCTATTGTTAGCGCAGCGACGGTGCTGCCTTCCGGACAATTCGTCACACCATCCGAGATCATCGCGGCTCTGCTGGGTGATATAGAAAACAACCGCATGATCATTGCACCATCGTGGGTTAATGCGATGGAGTTCCTGTTACCGGCATTATTCGCGATCGTCGCGATTCTTTTCATGCCGGATCGGAATCGCAAGGAGATTGCTGTATTGACAGTGACAGGCGTTCTTGCGCTGTTGCTCTTCCAGGCCCTGCTGCTGATTGGACTGCACGTTCGCATCGATCTTGGTCGTCCGATACTGATGTTCATCGGGGTTGGCATACTCTGCACATCGTTGGTGGCCGACACCAGGAAAGTCACGACTGACGCCTTCAAGAAAGGCTCTGACTTCCTTGCCGCAGGCAGACTGGAACCCGCCTTCGCGGAATTCCGCCGGTGCCACCCGTCCGAAACGATTGCCGCTGTCATGTACAAGCTTTCTCTGGCGTTCGAACAACAGGCGAAGCCCGAACGTGCCGAGGCGGTACTGGAGTGGATGAAGCGTACGCACGCCGGCAGCGATACAGCGGATACGATGACGCGCAAAAAGGTCAGCGGTGTGCCTCAGCGCCTGGGACGATACGTCATCGAGAAACGTATCGGACGCGGTGCTATGGGTGCGGTTTATCTGGCCAAGGATCCGCGGATCAACAGACCGGTGGCGCTGAAAGCCATTCCTATCGAGAAAGAATTTGAGGATGAGGAACTCAAGGAAGCGCGGTTGCGCTTCTATCGTGAAGCAGAATCTGCAGGTCGACTGACGCACCCGAACATCATCACGGTGTTCGACGCCGGCGAAGATAAGGGACTCGCCTACATCGCCATGGAGTATGTGCCCGGTATTCCGTTGCGAAGTTTCACTGATCCGAAGAAACTCCTTGCGCCAAAGCGGGCGCTTGAACTGGCCGCCTCGACCGCGGAAGCATTGGATTATGCTCACAACCAGGGTGTAATCCATCGTGACATTAAACCTGCGAATCTCCTCTACAACCCAAAAGAAGGATCACTGAAGATCAGTGACTTCGGCGTTGCTCGCATTACGGACAACAACAGCACGAAGACCGGGATTGTTCTCGGAACACCGATGTACATGTCGCCCGAGCAGCTCGGGGCCGAAAATCTCACGGGACTATCGGACTTGTTTTCACTTGGTGTTACTCTATACGAGCTTTTGGTGGGTGAGGTGCCATTCAGGGCGTCCAACATCGCGGTATTGATGACTAAAATTACAACTGAGGACCCAACACCGGTCTCTTCACGTCGCGCGGGAATACCTCCCAGCGTAGACGCTGTCCTGGCCAAAGCCATGGCCAAACGTCCGACTGATCGCTTTTCCTGCGGAGCCGAAATGGCTATCGCGTTGCGGAATTGTGCGAGAGTCTCCTAGGCTAACAAAGAGCGATAAGAAACCTGATTATGAGCTTGCGTGGAAAAATTGAATTTGCCGAATTGACCGACACAGGACGTGTCCGTGAGCATAATGAAGATGCTATCGGCTCAGTTGCCGATATCGGTCTCATGGTGCTGGCAGACGGGATGGGTGGCTATAACGCGGGCGAAGTGGCCAGTGGCATAGCCGTTCAGATCGTAACTGACCTCGCGAGCGAAGCTGCTACCCGTGAAGAACTGGCCGATATCGATCCTCACAGCGGCCTCATGCGCCAATCCATCATTTTGCGTGACGCCATCTCCCGATCAAACAAGATCATCTATCAGACGGCCCAAAGCCAGACTCATTGCGAAGGAATGGGTACGACCATCGTTGCCTGCATGTTCTACGACAACAAGGTTTCTGTTGCTCACGTGGGTGACTCGCGCGCCTATCGTTTGCGCGGTGGTCAGCTGGAACAAGTCACGCTTGACCATTCGCTGCTGCAGGAACTCGTCGACCGCGGATTTTACTCTCAGGAAGAAGCCCAGCGTTCGACCAACAGGAATTACGTGACGCGCGCACTCGGCGTGGAACCGACGGTCGAGGTCGAGGTTCACGAGTACAATGTGCTACCTGAAGACATTTATCTTCTGTGCTCTGACGGCTTGCCTGACATGGTCGAAGATGACGATATTCACTTAACTATCAGTACTTTTAATGCTAGTCTTGACGTGGTTGGTCAACAATTAATTGACTTGGCCAACAACCACGGCGGACGCGATAACGTGTCAGTGATGCTCGCTCAGGTTAAGGAAGCCTTCCCGGCAAAAAGGGGCTTGTTCGCGAAAATTGCTGGCTTGTTCGGTTCGTAAATGGATGCATTGGTCTAAGAGCGAGAAAACATGGCACGTCTAATTCTAAGCCTGGACAACCAGGTCCTGGCCGAATACAACATGACCAAAGAGCGGTACACGATTGGCCGCTTGCCCGACAACGATGTCCGCATCGACAATCCAGCCGTCAGTGGGCACCACTCGCTCATCATCAATATCCTCAACGATTCATTTCTCGAGGACCTGAACAGCACCAACGGTACGTACGTGAACGGCAAGCTGATCAAGAAGCATGCCCTGCAACATAGCGACGTAATTACCATTGGCCATCATCAGCTTCGTTTTGCGGACCAGCAGGCGCCGGAAACAGAGCAGGATGAGTTTGAAAAAACGATGGTCATTCCGACCGGTCGGCACAATGCAGACCAGTTGGCGAAGGCGGAAGCCGCTGCTGAGAAAGCCGCTGCCGCAGCCATCGCAAACGAGTCCGATGACATTGCCGACTCCGTGAAGCTCGATCCGGAAGAAGCAGCAGCGCTCGAACCGGCTGAACCTCCCCCCGCGCCCAAGCGAGAATACATGGCCGAGACGGTCACTTCAGCGACCGCCACCGGCATTGGGATGAATTCTGCACCGAATGCACTGCCGCTTGCCAAGCTGCAGGTCCTGAGTGGCGCCTTTGCGGGTCGGGAACTCGAACTGACCAAGGCGCTGACAACACTTGGCCGCCCGGGCGTGCAAGTTGCGGCCATTACCCGTCGCGCAGAAGGCTACTACATCGTGCATGTCGAATCAGGCACGGAAGGCGACTACCCGCTCGTGAATGGCCAGCCAACCGGACCCACGGCTCGCAAGCTCAATGACAATGATGTCGTGCAGCTGGCGGGAGTAAAAATGGGATTCTTCGCGGCCTAATCCACGATTTCCGAGTCTTCGCGGTTCATCACACCGCACACCAGTTCGTAGGGAATAGCGTTCGCCCATGGGGCGACCTCCTCCACGGGTAATCCGTCGCCCCAAAGCGTGGCGATATCGCCAATCTTGTCCTGCGAGTCTGCCCCGAGATCAACCGCAATCATGTCCATGGACACGTTACCAACCAACCGAACAATGCGGTTGTTGATGAGCACCGGTGACCCGCTGCGGAAGTGGCGGGAATACCCGTCGCCATACCCTGCCGAAATAATACCCAGCATTGTATTTTCATTATTCGTGTAAGCACCCTTGTAGCCAACCCGGGCGCCCGCTCGAAGCGGCTTGACGGATATCAGCCTTGCCTCGAACTGCATGACAGGCTTGAGTCCGATTTCGGCCGCAGTTTTGTCAGCAAAAGGTGAAATTCCGAACAGGGCGATGCCGGGTCGTATCCAGTTGTCGCCGTGAAAGCCGAACTCTTTTTGTGCTTCCCGTACCTCCGGCCACCCCAGCGAACCCGGTGTATTGCCAATGCTGACATCGCCGTCGAAACCACTGGCGATTGGTCGGAATCGATTTAACTGCTCCGTGGTTGTCGATCCATTCAGTTCATCAGCACTGGACAGGTGCGTCATTAGACGCAACTCTTTCACACCCGGCGACTCCCTGAGGCGTTTGATGATTTCGGGAGCGTCCGCGGGATCAAAACCCAGGCGGTTCATGCCTGTATCAAACTTGAGCCAGACATTGACCTTGCCGCCGAATGAGCAGTCCAGAAGATCGAGCTGCGTCTGGCAATGCACGACCGGCTCAAAATCGTGCTGCATCGCGGCGGCAAGCTCAGTTGCGTTCATCACGCCCGCAAGCAGGATGATCTTCGCAGCAACACCGTTGGACCGAAGCTCGAGAGCCTCCGGAACGCGCGCCACAGCGAACGCATCAACATGGGACAAGTGCTGCGCGACGGGCACCATGCCGTGCCCGTATGCATTTGCCTTGATGACGGCCATGACTTTCGCGTCTGGAGCGGCTCTGCGTACGACGTCCAGATTGTGTTCCAACGCAGCGAGCCTGATGAGTGCCCGCGCTCCAAAACTCACTGATATCCCTCGCCCGGAGGATAGTCTCCGTAGGTGTCAGGCACCCAGTTTTCAAATTTCGTATACCGGCCGACAAACGTCAACGGGAAATCACCAATGGGTCCGTTACGCTGCTTGGCAATCGTGATATCCGCTATGCCCTTGCGCGGCGTGTCCTGGTTATAGACCTCTTCACGATAAATGAAGACGATCAGGTCGGCATCCTGCTCGATAGCACCGGACTCGCGAAGATCAGACATCACCGGCCGCTTGTCAGTTCGTTGCTCCACACTGCGATTGAGCTGCGACAAAGCAATGACCGGAACTTCCAGTTCCTTCGCAAGCGACTTGAGGCCTCGTGATATTTCGGAAATTTCTGTCGCGCGGTTTTCCTTCGTCCCTTCGATCGCCATAAGCTGCAGATAATCGACAACGATCAGATCGAGGCCGTGTTCACGACTCAGACGGCGTGCCCGGGCGCGAATCTCTGTTGGTGACAGGCTGGGAGTATCATCGATGTAGATCGGCGCCTCCGACATGAGCTGCACCGCAGTGTTAATCCGGGACCAGTCTTCATCCGGGAAATTGCCGGTGCGCAGATGAGTCTGGTCAACGCGACCCAATGACGAGATCATGCGAAATGCAAGCTGTTGCGCCGGCATTTCCATGGAGAAAATGGCTGTGCCCTTCTTCGAGCCGATCGCCGCATTTTCAGCAATATTGATTGCCAGCGTCGTCTTGCCCATCGATGGCCGCCCGGCAACAATGATGAGATCTCCAGGCTGCAAGCCCGCTGTCAGCTTGTCGAATTCGGTGTAGCCACTCGGAATACCAGTAATGCTGCCGTCCGACTGGTGTAACTCATCAATACGATCGACCGCGGCCGGCAGAATATCCTTGAGTGCCTTGAACCCCTTTCGTCCGCGGCTGCCTTTCTCCGCGATCTCGAAGACCATGCGCTCCGCATCGTCAAGCACCTGCGCGGCGGAACGTCCATCGGTCGCAAATGCACTGCCGGTGATTTCGTTGCCGGCATTGATGAGCGCCCGCAACATGGAACGCTCTCTCAGGATCTTGGCGTAGGCACGCGCATTGGCGGCGCCAGCCGTCTCGTTGGCCAGCATGGCAAGGTATTCCAGGCCACCCGCCTGCTCGAGCTCGCCACGATTATCAAGATGTTCGGAAACAGTAACGACATCGCAGGGGCTGCCCCCTTCGACGAGCTTGGCGATCGCCCCAAAGATAAGGCGATGGTCTTTTCGGTACAGATCTTCTGCCGAAACAACGTCGGCAACCTTGTCCCAGGCCTGAGCATTGAGCATCAGGCCACCAATCAGGGCCTGTTCCGCTTCTATGGAGTTAGGCGGTACCTTGAGGCGCTGTTCAGCCCCTCCGTCTGCAAAGCCATCGTCCACCGCTCGGACCATTTGTATTCCCTAAATGATGTGTTACGTCCCCTGAAGAAAGTAACACATTGCCCGCTCCGCGTAATGCCGAGCGCAGCACCGATTATTCCTCGCCGACGACCTTGACAGGGATCTCGACGTTCACTTCCGAGTGCAGGTGTATGCCGATAGTAAAGTCACCCACTTCCTGGATCGGGCCCTCCGGCATGCGAACTTCCGCACGCTCGATTTCGACCTGCACCGCGGCAAGTGCCTCTACGATGTCCACGGGACCAACGGATCCAAAGAGCTTGCCCTCGGAACCGGCATTCGCCTGAATGACGAGTTCGACACCATCGAAGGCCTTGGCGCGTTCCTTGGCTTTGGCCAGCTCTTCGGCAGCGGCTTTTTCGAGCTCTGCGCGACGTGCTTCGATCGCCTTCATGTTTGCAGGCGTGGCGAGAGCCGCTTTGCCTTGAGGCAGCAAGAAGTTACGGCCATAACCAGGCTTGACCTTAACGAGATCGCCAATACCACCGAGGTTTTCAACAGTTTCCAACAAGATAACGTTCATTTTTCGAACCTTTACGCTTTTTTTAATCGACGCCTGAATTCAAACCAGGCATCCAGATAGCCAAATACCGCCAGTGCCGTGACCAACAGTACCTGTAACAGCGGAAGCAATACATAGATCGCAACAACTGCTGCCAGCGGCAGCATTCCTTCCGCGTGCATCCAGTGCACGATGGCCAAACCCTGTATCCAGAACACCGCGAACATGACGAACGCGAGATTCGAGAGCCAGGCCGCGTCAACTACAAACGCCAGTAATGAAACCAGCGCCATAGTGAACGCGATGACACGTCCAAAACTCAAATTTCGAAACCAGCCATATTCGCTGGTCTTCGCGGGCAGTTTCTTATACAACCCGTAACCAAGTAGCAAACCCGCGATGTACAACATCCAGAACGCCAGCGTCGCGGATACTGTCATCACTTCGGCGTTGAGCAACTCAGTGTTCAACTCCAGGCTGTTCTGCCGGGCGATTTCCGCCATCAGCGTCAGATACGGTTGCCAAAACGCAACCGGATCCGTCACCACGATGTAGAACCCTGCCATCGCAATAACAGCCAGAATGACCGACACCTGCATCGTCAGTTGCAGTGACCGTGAATTGACCAGCAGTAATGCCAGCAACAACACGGGCAACCAGGTGCCTGTCACTAGCGCCATTAAAGACGCCAATGAAACGCCGAAAACGAGCGACACTGCCATGAGTGCCGCTGCAGCGACCGACGCCTCTATGACCGCGAGTCGTGTGCCCTGCGCCAGGACCAGAAGCACCATGATGACACCACTGGTCAACTGCGGCGCGGGCAGCAGCAACGTTACGGCCAGCCCCAGTACAGCGTTTTGTGGCCTTGAAACCAGCCATGCGGCCAAGGCCTGCACGTGGACTCGTCCGCCGGCTCTAGTGCCGGTCGGTGTACGGCAGCAGTGCGAGGTAACGAGCCCGCTTAACCGCCGTTGCCAGCTGACGCTGGTAATTGGACTTTGTGCCCGTAATACGGCTCGGGACAATCTTGCCTGTCTCGGTGACATAGGCCTTGAGCAGGTTAAGATCCTTGTAATCGATCTCCGTGATGCCCTCGGCCGTGAAACGGCAATACTTACGCCTGCGTGAATAACGACTCATGATTGATTATCTCCTCAGGCGCTTTTTGCTTCGGCTTTGTCGGCCGCAGCTTCTTCAGTTGATGTTTCTTCAGCGGGTGCTTCTTCCGCCACGGCTTCGGCCGGCGCTTCTTCAGCAACAGGCTCCTCAGCCGGCGCTTCTTCAGCAACAGGCTCCTCAGCCGGCGCTTCTTCAGCAACAGGCTCCTCAGCCGGCGCTTCTTCAGCAGCAGGCTCCTCAGCCGGTGCTTCTTCAGCAACAGGCTCCTCAGCCGGTGCTTCTTCAGCAGCGGCCTCTGCCGCTTTCTCGTCTTCCACACGCTGTGCAGCCTCGGCGGCTGCCTTGGCTTCACGACGCTGCTGCGCTTCTTTTTCCTTCGCCTTTTCTTCGGCAACGGCAACAGCCATCGGCGAGGCTTCGGTTACAGCCTCGTCACGAGCCAGCACCAAGTGGCGCAACACGGCATCGTTGAACTTGAATGCGGTCTTGATCTCGTTGATAACGTCGAACGGACACTCGACGTTCAACAGTGCGTAATGTGCTTTGTGAATCTTGTTGATCGGGTGTGCCAACTGGCGGCGACCCCAGTCTTCCGAACGGTGCACCTGACCGCCGGCTTCGGTGACCATGCCCTGGTACTTTTCGACCATGGCAGGTACCTGCTCGCTCTGGTCCGGATGGACCAGAAACACGATTTCATAATGTCTCATTGTATTCCCTTATGGA
This sequence comes from Woeseiaceae bacterium, assembly GCA_041574375.1. Classification (GTDB taxonomy): domain Bacteria; phylum Pseudomonadota; class Gammaproteobacteria; order Steroidobacterales; family Woeseiaceae; genus UBA1847. The sequence goes on along the minus strand of JBFFOS010000027.1, from coordinate 8,645 downwards.
TGAAATCCCGGTGGCTACCCCGACACAGCGTCAAAGTGTCCTCGCGGATTACAGCTACCCGTCACTGCGGTGTAGCAAGAGGTTAATCCCCGCCGACTTTGACGGGGAGGCGAATCCTACCCAAGGATCATGCCCCTTGCAAGCCATAAATACACGATTTCCAAGGGTGAATCGCTAGTTTGTGCCGCTGCGCTGACGAACGATTTCGTAAAGGCAAATGCCCGTGGCGACGGATACGTTGAGACTGGAAACCACGCCCTGCATGGGCAGACTGACAAGCGTATCGCAGCGGCTTACGATGCCCTTGCTGAGTCCCGTATGCTCGCGCCCCATGATCAGGGCCACGGAACCGCTCAAATCTGCCTCGAACAGGGTGCTGTCTGACTTATCGCTGGTGCCAACGCAGCGGACACCATAGTCACCCAGCCAGCCCAGCACACGCCCAAGATTACCGACAGGCACGAAAGGCAACTGCTCCGCTGCCCCGGCCGCGACCTTGCTGACCGTCGGACCCAGGCCCGCCGCACCGTGGCGAGGCACGATGACTGCGTCCACGCCGGCCGCGTCCGCCGTGCGCATGCAGGCGCCCAGGTTGTGCGGGTCCTGGACGCCATCGAGAACCAGTAGCAGGATCGGGCGCCCCTCCTGCAGGCGTTCCTCAACCATCGTACGCAGACCCGCCTCATCCAACAGCGTGCTGCGGCGTACTTCCGCGACGACTCCCTGATGCCGCGACTCGCCGCTGATCTGCATCAATCGCGCCCGGTTGGCGGGCTGAATCTCGATATTGTTCTGGCGAGCCATCTTGATGACCGCCTCGACACGCGGGTTCGCCGTCTGGTATTCGGCATAGATACGCCGAATGTCGGTCGACTCGGTCGCGAGAATCTGCTCGACGGCCCTCAGGCCCGTGATGTATTGCGATTTGCTCATTTTTCCACTGGCCGAAAATCAATGCGTCTCGATTCCATGTCGACCTTGTTGACCTGGACGCGCATTGCATCGCCCAACCTGAATTGCCGACCGGTGCGCTCTCCGACAAGGCTCTGGGACCCGCTGTCAAAATGATAATAGTCGTTTGACAGGCTCGTCACGTGAACGAGGCCGTCGACAAGTAGCGCCGTGATCTGCACAAACACGCCAAAGTTGGTCACGCCGGTAATTACTCCGTCAAACTCATCACCAAGGTGCTGTTCCATATATTGGCACTTGAGCCATGCCTCGACGTCGCGTGTCGCTTCCTCGGCCCGTTTCTCGTGAGCCGAGGTGATGGTGCCGAGCCGCTCCATCTCGCGGCCACCGTAATCGTAGCGCCCTGGCTTTCCGCCTCGCACGATGTGCCGGATTGCGCGATGCACGAGCAGATCCGGGTAACGACGAATCGGGGACGTGAAATGCGCGTATGACTCCAGCGCAAGGCCGAAATGGCCGATGTTGCCCGGCGAATACTCAGCGTGCGTCAGCGACCGGAGCATGGTCATCATGATGGCCATCGCGTCCGGCCGGTCCACCGTCTGGCGAATGATCTTGGTGAAATCCCGCGGCTGAACATGTTCGGAATGCGCGACCTTGAGTCCCAGGGACACGAGGTAGAGTCGCAGCTCATCAAACCGATCCGGGTCGGGCCGTGCATGCACGCGGTAGAGGCCGGGTATGCGGTGTTTATTCAGAAACTTCGCGGCCTGCACGTTGGCCGCAATCATGCATTCCTCGATGAGGCGGTGGGCATCGTTGCGCGGGACCACCTCAATCCGATCAATCTCGCCATCGTCGTTGAGTTTGAACTTCGTCTGCGGCAAATCGATTTCAATCGCGCCGCGTCGACTGCGTGCCTTGGCAAATGCCTTGTAGAGCGCATGCAGCTCTCGAATGGGCCCGTGAAGGTCTTTGGGCACGGTATTCGTCGCCTTGCCCTCAAGCAATTCGTTGACCTGGCTGTACGTCAGGCGCGCTTTCGAACGCATGACCCCCTCGAAAAAGGTCGCTCGCGTCACCTTGCCGTCCACATTGACCCGCATCTCGCAGACCATGCAAAGGCGATCCACCTTCGGGTTCAGCGAGCAGAGGCCATTTGAGAGAACCTCAGGAAGCATCGGCACGACGCGATCCGGGAAATACACGGACGTACCACGACGCGTGGCTTCCTCGTCGAGGCTCGAACCAATTGCTACGTAGTGTGATACATCGGCAATTGCGACGAGCAAGCGCCATCCGTCACCGCTACGCTCGCAATACACCGCATCATCAAAGTCACGTGCGTCCGCACCATCGATAGTGACAAGGTCAGTGCTGCGCAGATCGATACGACCTTGCTTTGCCTTCGAGGGTACGTTGCTGCCGTATTCCTCGATCTCCTCGAGCACTGCACGCGGCCACTTGTAGGGAATGGCGTGAGAATGAATCGCGATGTCGGTCGCAATGCCTTTCTCATCCGGCGTCCCGATGACATCAGTGATACGGCCCGTGGCCTGCTCGACATGCGTAGGGTAGTCGAGAATTTCGGCCACGACGATCTGCCCTGGCTTCGCCCCACCTGATTCGCTTCTCGGAATCAGGATTCGGTGCGCCAGTTTCGGATTGTCCGGAATAACCAGTCCGATGCCTCGCTCTCGAATGAACTGCCCCGCTACCTCGCGCGTGCCTCGCTCGAGCACATCGACGAGCTCGCCTTCAGCCCGCCCTCGACGATCCGTGCCCTTAATGCGTATAGCCACCCGGTCACCGTTGAAAAGTGGCCGCATTTCGCGCGCTGAAAGATAGATATCATCCGGCTCACCATCGTCGCGGATGACGAAACCGAATCCGTCACGATGGCCACTAACCGTTCCCGTCACCAGGTCCAGTTTCGAGGTCAAAAGGTACTCGCCGCGCCGATTCTCCAGGATACGGCCGGTTCTGACCATTGCATGGAGCTTGTCGACAAGGAGCGAACGCATTCGCTGGCCCGTGAGATTAAACGCTTTGAGGATTGCGTCCGCTTTCTGCGGCCGGCCCGCCTCCGTCAGGAAGTCGATCAGCTGGTTGGGACTCGGGATTGGGTGCTTGTACGGCTTACCCTTTTGAGGTTTCTTGTCTTTCTGTGGCTTTCGGGGCAAGAGATGCAACTCCGGCAAAATGTGTGGATTCTCGATTGACAGGCGACAGCCGCTTTCGTACAGTGCGCCACCCGCAAGAACTGCAATTGTACGCCGTTCGGCCTGCCCAGGTGGCGGAATTGGTAGACGCGCTAGCTTCAGGTGCTAGTGTCCAATAGGATGTGCGAGTTCGAGTCTCGCCCTGGGCACCAGATACTAAGAAGCCCCCCTTCGTGGGGGCTTTTTTCGTTTTCGCTCCAAGACCGCTACGTAAATTCGCGAATTGACTGGTTCACCCACCGTGATTCAATGAGCTGGGTGCCTATGAAATGAACGCCGAGTGGCCACGACGGGCAATTCGGGATTTTCTCGTCAGAGAACACGGCCAGTTTGCATTTCAGCCACGCCATGACGTGCAGCTTCCGAAAGTGGACGTTGTCGATCTGTACATCCACATTCCCTTCTGCGAAAGCCTGTGTCCGTATTGCCCCTATAACAGGACGCTCTACGATGCCGAGCTTGCAGCACGCTACGTACAAGCCCTTCACGATGAAATCGAGCATTATTACGGCCTGCTCGGCGATATCGAGATCGGCTCGATCTACTTTGGTGGCGGAACGCCGACCACACTGCTGGGCGAACTTGGGTCGATCATCGAGCACATTCGCGGATGCTTTCGGCATGCCGGCCCGATCGCCATTGAGACGATTCCGAATCACCTTGATCCGGAAACGCTCTCCGAGTTGAGGTCGTCAGGCGTCAACCTGCTCAGCATCGGCGTACAGAGTTTTAATGACCGTTACCTGAAACTGATCGGCCGGTGCTACCGAGCGGAAATTTTGCCGGCAGCCATATCGGCCGCGCTGGCGGCCGGTTTCGACTCGGTAAACCTCGATCTGATGTTCACCCTGCCCGGGCAAACAACCGCCGAAGCGTTGGCCGACCTCGACCGTGCGCTCGAGCTTGGTGCCGAACAAGTGACACTCTATCCGCTGTTCACATTTCCATACTCAGCGCTCGGCAATCACATGCATACGCAGCACGTTAATTTTCCGCGACTCGCCACCCGGCGCCGGATGTACCGCGCGCTGCATGATCAAGCCATCGCGAGGGGGCTCAATCGTGTTTCCGTCTGGGGTTTCAGAAAAGACGACGTACCGATTTTTTCATCAGTGACTCGCGACAACTATGTCGGTATTGGAGCCGGCGCTGCTACATGCCTGCCGGGCATTTTTTATTTCAATACATTCTCGATTCACGAATATATCCGTGGTTACCCGGGGTTCGACTTACCCGTGGCTTTGCAGATGGACCTGACTCCCGCCGTGGAACGCTTTTTCTGGCTGTACTGGCGGCTCTATGAAACGTTCATTCCCAAAGGTCAGTTTGGACGATTGTTTGCACACGACAGACGCGTCCGCTGGCTGCTCTCTCTGGCGCTACACCTGCAATTCCTGAACGAAGAAAATTCGCGGTATGTCCTCACTGAACGCGGCGCCTTCTGGATTCATCTCCTGCAGAATGTCTATGTTCTGAATTATATCAATACCGTGTGGAATCGCTGTATGCGTGAAGCCTGGCCGGGGAGGATCGAACTGTGACCAACTGGCTGCAACGATCCTGGCAGTATGCGAGATTTGGACTCGACTTCTTTCTCCTGCAGGGCGACAAGCCACACATCCTCGGCCTCGTTACCAACGATACGTGCAATCTGCAGTGCCTTGGCTGCCGGGTTGCAAATGTGAATCACGAAGTAATGAGCATGGCTTGGATTGAGGCTGTACTCGAGCGCTACTACGAGAAAGGCGTCCGCATGTTATATCTCACGGGTGGCGAGCCTTATTTATGGCGCGACGGTATGTATCGTCTCCCGGACATTGTGAAACTTGCCCATGACAAGGGTTTTTTGAGAGTCCATGTTTACACGAACGGAACAGTGCCACTGAGCACCGCACCGGACTTCACCTGGATCAGCATTGACGGCATCGGCAGCATGTTCGAGACAATTCGCGGCATCCCACTTGAGCGCGTCCTTCGTAATGTACGAGGATTCCGGGGAAAGCACGCGATAGTGTTCACGATCAACACCATCAATTACCGTTCTATTCGGGCGTCGCTCGACTATTTCGAGCGCGAATTGCCCGGCACGGAAACCATGTTCTTCTTCCATACGCCCTATTACGGCATTGACGATCTGCACCTGTCCCAAACGCAGCGGAAGATCGCCGTCGATACGTTACTGGAGTGCAAGAAGGATGGCCTTCCGGTTCTCAACTCAGCCACGGCCCTCGCTGCTTACCTGAACGGAACAAACGGTCCACCACTCGACTATTCATGGATTGTCGATGGTTCCGGCGATTACCGCTGCTGTCGCGTTGAGTGCGACCCGGAGATCTGCAAGGACTGCGGCTACTCCACCGGCTTCGAGATCGTCCAGGCACGCCGATTGCGGCCGGGCGCAATCCGTACGATGCTAAAAACCCATTGATGACCCGCAGGAAATACGCATTATTGACCAACTTCACTCAGTGGCTGCCAATGAATTTGCGCGGGTTTTACTCTGCCGCACATGAATATACCGTTGGCGATTTCTATCCCAACGCCAAGGAAGCGAATTCAATGCAGGTGCGACACCTATTGGAGCGCCTGCAAATAGTCAATGGTGACATTACTGGCGCAAATGCAGATACTGCGCCGCCCTACATAGACAGAATATTTGCCATGTTTCGCAACGTACGTTACTACCGCCTCGATAATACTTGGCCTGACCAGGAAGAGGCGCTGTCCGAGACCCTGGGCAATGCCGCTTTCGAACCATGCGGCCCACTGACAGAACGCAGTTCCGGGTTTGTTCCTGTCTATCCGGATGCCGGCGGCTCGCTGGCGCGTCGCCTGAATGGCGCCGACCTCATGAAACTGCGGAGTCAGTCGCGTCTGCTGCCGCCCGCGGTGATTAACGAGGAACTGGAGCACCGGATAGAAGAATTCAGCAAGCGCATGCAGGAAGCACCGAGTCACCGTGAAAAAAAGCGCCTGAAAGCTGAAACCCGTGACGAACTGCTGCCCAAGGCAATGCTCAAGTCCGACAAGGTCTGGGGGTTTTTTGATCTGAAAGAAAAACTCATCGGCATCGACGCGGCCCAGCCTGCCGCGACGGAACGATTTCTACGGCGTCTCCGCGCTGCTTTTGGTGATCTGAATCTGCGCCCGCTGCAATTTCAAAAACCGTTCAGCGACTTACTCACCAGCATTTTTCTCGGCGGCGCACCCGAGCAGTTTTCCGTGGGTCGGGAATGCCGGATGCGGGATCCGGGTGACTCGAGCTCGGTGGTTCGCTGGACCTACTTCGACCTGACCGACAGCACCATCCGAAATCACGTAGCGAACGGTATGCAGCTGACGCATCTCGGCATCGATTACGACAACATCCTGAGTTGTGTACTGGACGAAAACGGCGTTATCACCAAAATCCGCTTTCTTGGCATGGACGATGACAGTGACGATAATCATGACCCTCTCGCACGACTGGATGCAGAGTTCGTCGTTGTGACAGGCACCCTGCGCAAGATGATTGGCGATCTCAAGAGACTGCTGGGAGGTTTCGCCTGATCAACCGGAGGCACCCAATGGTTACAAAGACAAATGGCGACTCGGCCTATTCCCTGCTTGGAAAGGTTGAGGGCGCTGAAAAGCTGTTTCTTGCAGGACGACGAAGCCGCGAGGCTGATCTTGAAAGTGCCGTTACGTTTTTTCTCGAGTTTCTGCGCGGCTTCGAAAGCTTCGATTTCGAGCAACCCTGCGTCACGGTGTTCGGTTCGTCCCGATTCCCGGAAGGCCACGAATACTATGATCTCGCCCGCGAAATGGGTGCCGCGCTCGCCAAGCTGGGATACGCCGTCATGACCGGCGGTGGTCCTGGCCTGATGGAAGCCGCTAACCGCGGCGCCAAAGACGCAGGCGGTTATTCGGTAGGCTGCAATATTCGATTGCCGCGAGAACAGTTACCGAACCCATATCTCGACAAATTCATCGAGTTCGAGCACTTCTTTGTTCGCAAGGTGATGCTCGTCAAGTACTCATCTGCGTTCGTTGTCATGCCGGGAGGATTCGGCACGCTGGATGAGGCCTTTGAGGTCGCCACATTAATGCAGACCGGTAAGCTGGACCGTTTCCCTATTGTCGGGCTGGGTGGCGAATTCTGGACTCAGCTCCGCAAGTTTGCGCGCGAGACAATGCTGAAGAAAGGTGTCATCAGCGAGGAAGACATTTCTTTCGTGCACCCGGTCGACAGTGTTGATGAGGCGCTGCAGTACCTTCGTCCCCTGCAGCAACCGATTTACTGAAGTTGCTGTCTCTCGAGCTGTAAGAACATAGCGGCAGATATTCCGGACACTCCGAACAGCATCAGCATAACCACGATCTGGTATTTCGCCGCGATGAGCGGCGACACGCCGGACAGGATCTGTCCCGTCATCATCCCCGGTAACGATACGAGTCCCACGGCGAACAGCGAGTTAATCATTGGAATCAGCGCGGCCTGCATCGCGATACGACGCGTTTCACGAAAACTCACCCCACGAGCCGCTTCGGCGTATGCGCGCTCAGCTGCCAGGCTGACAGTGTTCATGGCGCCGGCGAAGATCATCCCGGCCAGCGGAACCAGGTAACGAGGACTGAACCAGGGCTCAACACCGATCACCGCCTGGCTTACAAGCGCCAACGTCAGAACACCGCTCACAGCGATGGACAACAACGCGTGAGCGTAGACCCGTCGCGACTTCTGCGCCACGGGTCTGATCGATATCCAGCTGGCTGCCAGCAGCATCACGCCAAGTACGGCCATTATTATCGACGCTTCACCTGCCTCGAATATGTAAACCAGCACATAACCGATCAGCAAGAGCTGAACCAGCATGCGTGCCGTCGCGTAGAGCGCCGTTCCGGCCCCAGCTGCCCAGCGCCACATCAGCAGCAACACGAAAAATGTCGGGATCGATGCAAGGACCAGGCCCTGCCAGGTAATCGCCTGCACTGCGTTGTTCATCGCGCCAGTATAGCGATCCGCCGCCGCGACAGCCTCCATATCGTTCAGCTCTTGATCGGACCTCACAAGTCTGGATACTACCGATTATTGCTCTTGGAAAAGGAAAGGACATGACCCTGTTGATCGCTGGAATCGCCCTGTGGTTTGTAACACACCTCTTTCCAGCCGTGGCACCGAGAGCACGCGATACTCTCATCCAAAAGCTCGGAGAAAATCCGTACAAGGGAATTTTTTCGCTGCTGATCCTGGCAGCCCTGCTCATGATCGTCTTCGGTTGGAAGTCTGCTGTTCCCAGCGCTCTTTACGCGCCCCCAATGGGGCCGGGCATCGTCCCGTCAGTGCTGGTGCTGTCAGGCCTGGTCATCTTCTTTTCCTCGCAAACCGGAGGCCATATCAAGCGGCTGATTCGGCACCCGCAGATGACGGGCGTGCTGTTCTGGAGTGCCGCGCATCTGCTCGCCAACGGGGACAGTCGTTCGGTTTCATTATTCGGCGGCTTCGCACTCTGGGCAGTGCTCGAAATCATT
>JBFFOS010000026.1:0-23248 GCA_041574375.1 Woeseiaceae bacterium | reverse complement strand
GCGTGAACGACTCTGGGCGGTAATATAGCACACCTCCTCGTCGCATAAGCAACTGATCATGCAAGAAAACTCCTCCAAAGACACCAATTCCAGGGTCACCGGAGTCCGCAAAGTACGCGTCAGTTCGGAAAGGGCCGGGCAAAGGATCGATAACTTCCTGCGCAACGAACTGCCTGGCGTACCAAAGGGGCGTGTCTACCGTCTGCTGAGGCGCGGCGAGGTTCGGGTCAATGGCGGACGAGTGCGGGCCGAGTACAAGTTGCAGGAAGGTGACGAGGTTCGTGTGCCGCCGGCACGGGTGAGTACAGGCACACCGGCACCACCCGAAAGGCTGGCCGCCGAAATGCTCGACCGGGTCATTTACGAGGACAAGAGGCTTCTCGTCATCGACAAGCCGACCGGAGCGGCAGTGCATGGAGGCAGCGGCATCAGCCATGGGGTCATTGAGTTGCTGCGACATGCGCGGCCCGATCTCAATGACCTGGCGCTCGTGCACAGGATCGATCGCGAGACATCGGGCTGCCTTGTCATGGCGAAGCGCCGCAGTGCGCTGCGGGAACTTCACGAGCGGTTCCGCGAAGGAAAGGTGGAGAAGAACTACCTCGCGCTCGTCGTGGGAGACTGGCAGTACGGCGAGCAGCTGATCGATGTGCCGCTGCTCGTGCAAAATCGCAAGGGCGGTGAGCGCCACGTTATCGTCAGTGACAAGGGCAAAGAGGCGCGGACACGCGTCAGCCTGTCACGGACCTACGGCATCTACAGCCTGCTGCAATGTGCGCCCGCGACAGGGCGAACACACCAGATTCGTGTGCATCTGCATCATGCGGGCCACCCGATCGCCGGTGATGATCGCTACGGTGACGAGGAAGCAAATAAGGCGGCGAAGCAGTTGGGGCTGAAACGACTGTTCCTGCATGCACAGTCAATTGCGTTTGCAGATGACAGCGGTAATGAACTGCATTTCACTGCGCCGCTCGCCGACGACCTCGAGCGGTTTCTGACTGTCGGCGTCATCGAGGCTCAACGGCGCAAGAAATCACTGTAAATAAGTTGACTGACACCCTGTTTATTAGGGGAGCAGGTACCCCAGCTGCAGGAGTCGATCCGCGACCCAGATCATCGGCAGGCCAATCAGGCCGGTTGGATCGTCGGTCTCTACTGACTCGAACAACACGAATCCGGCACCTTCAAGTTTGAAGCTGCCGGCACAGTCATAGGGTTCGTCGTGCTTCAGGTAGGCTTCGGCCAGGCGCCGATCGAACTCCCTGAAACGCACGATGGTTTTGTCAGTGTGTTCGTAACGGGCCCGCCCGACAGGGTCGAGGATGCAGACAGCGGTCAGAAACGTCATGGTCTTGCCTGACGACGCGAGTAGCTGTTCGATGGCCCGTGCATGTTCTCCCGGTTTGCCGAGTACCCGGTCCTCAAGGACTGCCAACTGGTCCGCGCCGATGATCAGTGATTTTCGCGCGTTGGCGGCAATCGCCTCGGCCTTTTTGCGCGCAAGGTGCTGCGCGAGCTCCGCGGGAGGCAGGCCGAGATCATTGCGCTCATCCACTTCCGGATCGACGACTTCGTAGTTGTCGAGGAAGCGATTCAGAAGTTCGCGGCGATACCGTGACGATGACGCCAGGAAGATCGTCGGTGCGGATGGATTTTGCATAAACAAATCAGAACCTTAAGAAAGTAACCAATAAGTTTAACCGGTTTGGGGTAAAGCACAGAAATTTATGCCCGGGAAGCTTTGACTTGTGGTCCCATGGTCCTTATCATGCGCGCGCCATGGGTGATCCGCTGCGTGAATGCCGCTCCGCGGCCGAATGGGCGGCGGGAGCTCAAGTTATTGAAATCGCTAAGAAAATGAGCGATTTTGAGCAGTTGTCGGCAATTGTCGGAGCGGACCTCGCTGCGCTCGAAGCTGATAAGATGCCCGCGGGATGGCGCGACTCGGACGTTGCGGGGACACTGGAGTTTGGCTTTGCCGATGCGCAGCAGCTGCTGCCGAGGGTCAAATGTCGTGTCACGGTGACCGTTGATGCGGTTTGCCAGCGATGCCTCGAGGCGTTTAAGTTGCCCCTTGAGGCGGAAGCTGACTTACTCTTGCTCAGGCTTGATCAGGAAGCCGATGGCTACGACGAGTATGAAGTCTGGGAGCTGGAAGAGAAACTACTCCGGCCGCAGGATATTGTTGAAGAAATGCTGATTATGGCAATGCCCTTTTCGGCGATGCACGTGGAATCAGTTGCGTGCAAGGCACTGTCTCCGAAACCGGAGAAGGGCGCCGAGAAGATGACCACACCATTTGCCGCATTGCGCGATCAAATGGCAAAGGATAACGAAGGCTCGGCCTGATCCGCCGGGTGATTGGAGAAGATTATGGCAGTTCAAAAAAGTCGCAGGACCCCTGCAACGCGCGGTGCTCGTCGTTCGCACGACAAGCTCAAGAACCCGGCGTTGTCGGTTGACCCTACGTCGGGCGAAACACACATGCGTCACCGTGTGACGCCGGACGGTTTCTACCGTGGCGTCCAGGTTGTTGCGCAGCCTGAGTCAGTCGAAGACGACGAGTAACCTCATCCCTGATCGGCCGGGTTTCATCCGGCCAATCGACTGGTGAGCTCACACTCGACCCTATCTCTGGATGCGATGAGCGGTGACCTCGGCGCCGAGGTTGTCGTGCGCGCGGCTGCGGCTACGCTCGGCAAATATCAGAATCTCGAACTGATCCTGGTAGGCGATCAAGAAGAGCTGACGCATCTCGTCGCCAGGATCGTCGGCGACCATCCGCGATTGCGAATTCAACACGCGAGCGAAGTTGTCGCGATGTCGGAGCCGCCGGCTGAATCCATTCGCAAGAAGAAAGACTCATCGATGCGAGTCGCGATCAATCTCGTCAAGGAGGGCACGGCACATGCTTGCGTAAGCGCGGGCAATACCGGCGCGCTGATGGCGACAGCCAAGTTCGTACTCAAGATGCTGCCTGGCATCGATCGTCCCGCGATCATCGCTGAGTTGCCATCGATCGGTGGCTCTGTGCATATGCTCGATCTGGGCGCAAATACGCAGGCGACCGCCGATCACCTTTTCCAGTACGCAGTAATGGGCTCGATCGTGGCCGCAGATATCATGCGTATGGAAAGCCCGCGAGTGGCGCTGCTGAATATCGGCGCCGAAGACACGAAAGGGCACGACACCATCAAGGATGCCGCCGCACTGCTCAGCAAGAGTACTTTGAACTACGTGGGTTTTGTCGAAGGCAGCGATATCCTGTCGGGGAAGGCAGACGTTGTGGTCGCGGACGGTTTTACGGGCAACGTATCGCTCAAGACCATGGAAGGAACGGTGGTTCTCTGCAAGCATTACCTGAAGCGCGCATTCACGCGTAACTGGTTCACCCGGTTGCAGGCGCTGCTGGCGCGCAACGTCCTGACGAGCCTCGCAGTGGAGATGGATTCGCGTAACTACAATGGTGCAACGCTCGCGGGTCTGAACGGTATTGTGATAAAAAGTCATGGCAGCGCAGACGCTTACGCATTCCAGCATGCTATCGATACGGCGATTGTCGAAGTGCGCAACCAGTTACCGCAACAGATCGGCACTCTGTTACAGAAGGAAATGGCATGACCTATTCACGCATCGTTGGTACCGGGCGTTACCTGCCGGAAAGGGTGATGACCAATTTCGATCTCGAGAAGATCGTCGATACTACGGATGAGTGGATCAAGACCCGCACGGGTGTTGAACGGCGCCATGTTGTCGAGCCCGATCAGACGACATCGGATATGTGTATCGAGGCGGCAAAAAAAGCGATCGAGGCGGCGGGTGTCAACGTCGAGGATATCGATCTCGTTATCACCGGCACGACGACGCCGGACCTGATATTTCCCAACATCTCGACGATCATTCAGCATCGGCTCGGTATTCCTGCCTGCACCGCTTTCAGTCTCGAGGCGGCTTGTACAGGGTTTATCTACGCGCTGACTACCGCGGACAAATTCATCAAGACCGGCGATACAAAGTGCGCGCTCGTCATGGGTGCGGAATGCATTACCAAGCTCGTCGACTGGACTGACCGCAATACCTGTGTGCTGTTTGGCGATGGTGCCGGGGCGGCGATCGTCGTCCCGTCAGACGAACCGGGAATTATCTCCACTGCGCTGGGTGCCGACGGGCAGTACAAGGAACTGCTGTATTACCCCGTTGGTCAGTCCACCGATCTCGCGAAGGCAGGCACGGATGAGGCCAATATCATCATGCAAGGCAACGAAGTGTTCAAAGTCGCAGTAAAGACGCTGGGCGCCATTGCCCAGGAAGCGCTCGACAAAGCCGGTGTGACCAAGGAAGAGCTCGATTGGCTGGTACCGCACCAGGCGAACATTCGCATTATTCAGGCAATGGCGAAACGCCTGAACATGCCAACGGAAAAAGTGATTCTCACTGTTCAGGACCACGGCAACACGTCCGCGGCGTCGGTGCCGATGGCGCTCGATGTGGGCATTCGAGATGGCCGAATCAAGAAAGGCCAGCTGGTTCTCATGGAGGCCTTTGGTGGCGGCTTTACGTGGGGTTCTGTGCTGATGCGCCTGTAGATAAACGGTCGGTTTATCTTTACCAGAGGCTACTCTTCTTTTGGTGTGCCGATCGCCGGCGCATGCGCTGGTGCAACTGCTGGCGCCGCCGGTCCAGGCGATCGCGGCGGATAACAGGGTCAATGCCGGAGTCAGTGTTCTTCTCGAAATCCTCGCGGAAGCGGCAGAAGTCATCGTAGGCTACGCGAACGTGGAACAGTTCGCGCGCGACGAGCTCAATAATGATCACGTCGTCAAGATAGCCAATGACGGGAATATCATCGGGAAGAATATCCTCCGGATCCGCAAAATAGACGAACGTCGCCAGCAATCTTTCCCGGTCTTCATCGGGAAGCTGCCATTCATCATCGGTCAGCATGCTGAGCAGCGACTCCAGTTCGGGGATGCGCTTGCCAACAAAGTCCGGTAACGGCTCGGCCTGTCGAATTTCCTCGAGGACGTCGCGGATCGCATCGATGATTTCAATATCCTCCGCGTCCCTGACAGCATCGCGCGATTGCTTGAGTGCTTTGCGAAAGAACTGCAGGTCGCGGTCGGTCAGTTCAAAGGAAATTGTCATGGCCATGCCAACAGGCTAACGGCAAGTCCCTATGTTGGTCAACGCGCGATGGTTTACTATAGCCTCAAGGCAAGCTGGTCCTGGATATGAAACCGAAACTCATCATTGGCAACAAGAACTATTCTTCCTGGTCGTTACGGCCGTGGCTTCTGATGAAAGAAGCCGGTATCGAGTTTGACGAGCACCTCATCCTGCTCGACACACCGACGACAAAGAAGGAAATCACGGCGTTTTCCGAGGCCGGGCGCGTACCGATTCTGCAACTCGGTGATACTACAGTCTGGGATTCGCTGGCGATTGCCGAGACAGTTGCAGAACGCTGGCCGGAGAAAAAACTCTGGCCCGAAGACGCTGATGAGCGTGCGCATGCACGCGCGATATCGGCTGAAATGCACTCGGGTTTTCCGTATCTTCGCGATTGCATGCCGATGAATTGCCGTGCGATGGGACGCCTGATTGAGATTCCTGACGAACTCGGAGAGGACATCGACCGGATCATTGCGATCTGGTCGGAATGTCACAAGCACTATGGCGATCGGGGTGGCTGGCTGTTTGGTACTTTCTCGGTGGCGGATGCCATGTATGCCCCGGTGGTCGTGCGTCTCAGGACGTATGGTATTAACTTGCCCGTGTCAGCCGGGTACTATCCGCACCGATTGCTCGAAAGTAAGGCCATGCAGGAATGGCTGGCCGCAGCCGAGTGCGAAACCGAAGTCATAGAAGCGGACGAAAAAGGTCAGTAATGCGCAAACTGTTTTTTACTCTGGTCGCATCCATTGCGGCCACGGCACCGGTTTATGCGGAAGTATTCGAGCTGCCGCCCGAGGGACACGACGTCATCGGTACGGTTTCAACGATCACGGCGCGTTATGAGGATACGCTCGTTGATATCGCGCGCCGCCATGGCCTTGGCTACTACGATCTCGTCCGGGCCAATCCCGGTGTCAACGTCTGGGTGCCGGGTGAGGGCACGGAAATCATCCTGCCCAGTCGTTTCATTCTTCCGCCCGGGCCGCGCAAAGGGCTTGTGCTGAACCTGGCGGAATTTCGCATGTACTACTTTCCGCAGCCCGCAGTGGGCAAGCCGGCGTACGTGTACACCTACCCGATGAGTATTGGGCGCATGGATTGGGAAACGCCGCTCGGTCTGACGAAGATCGTTGCGATGGCGAAGAATCCGGCGTGGTATCCGCCGCAATCCGTGCGCGACGAGCACGCGGCGGATGGCGACCCGTTGCCGCGTATCGTGCCGGCCGGCCCCCAGAACCCCCTGGGCACACGCGCACTGCGCCTTGGTCTTCCCGGGTACCTGATTCATGGCACCAATCGTCCGGCTGGTGTGGGCATGCGTGTGTCACATGGCTGTGTGCGCATGTTTCCTGAGGATATCGAGTTCCTGTTCGATCACATCAAGGTAAATACACCTGTGCGCATCATCAACGTGCCGGTAAAAATCGGTTGGGATGGTGAAGAGCTTGTCGCCGAAATACATCCGCTGCTCGAAGCACCGCAGCCGCTGGTGGAGGAGTCGCTTGAGCAAATCGAACAGCTCGATGCCGACATCGAATTGCCAGCCCCGGATCCGAATAGTAAGGACCCGCTGACGTATGTGACCGAGCAGTTTGTCGTGGCGACAACCGAACGCGCGGGCCAGCTCGACTGGGATCTTATTGAAAAACTCGTGGGTCGTTCAGACGGTATTCCGGAAGTCGTTGGTGTAGCCATAAAAAACGCCGCGACAAGCGCGGCGTTTAAATAAAGCGTTTGTAGTCTTAAAGCTACTAAATGTCTGTCCTTTTTACTTGGACATCGATTTCTGGAACATGCGCTCCATACTTTCTTTGTTGGCTTCGCAGCATGCCTGCGATGCGGTAGCGGCGGCGAGTGCCTGGTCAGCGGTGCTCTGTGCCGAAGAGGCAGCCTGGGCGGCGCGATCAGCAGCTGCGCGAGCAGCTTCAGCGGCAGATGCGGCAGCAGCAGCGTCTGCAGCGGCACGATCAGCCGTAGCTTTAACGTCATCCAGCCCCGTGGTGGCGCAGCCAGCGGCCATTGCGACGAATAGTGCAAGAGCACTTGCTCTGAGTGCGGTCTTTTTCATTTTGGAAGGTTCCTTTGTTGGGTAAAACTGCAGGCGCATTATTTCCCAAACAGCTCGGCGCTGCAACGAAAACTCCTGTTTTTATTGTCTTTTGTCTGTAGATAGCGACAAATCGATGGTTGCAGGAACGGTGTCCGGCGAGCCAGAGGCTGCGAAAAGGCATGTCAGCAACCGGGACTCGATGGTGCGCTGGCGGCTGCCGGCGCTCCTGTGAATGCACTCTCACAGACGCGTGTCATTTCACTATTGCACTGAGGCGAGTACTGTATATAATCCCAGATACTGTGAATCCATACAGGAACTGCTGAAATGCGCGAATTAACCCCCAGACAAAAGCAAATTCTCGAGATGATTCAAGAGTTTATTGCTGAAACCGGCATGCCGCCAACACGTGCTGAAATAGCCCGCCAGCTTGGCTTTAAGTCAGCTAATGCGGCTGAGGAGCATCTCCGCGCCCTGCAACGCAAGGGCGTACTCGAACTTCTGCCGGGCGCCTCGCGCGGGATTCAACTCAAGGATTCGCTACGAGACCAGATGGGGCTGCCGCTGGTTGGCCGTGTTGCGGCAGGTAGCCCGATTCTCGCCCAGGAGCATATCGAGGCGCATTACAAGATAGATCCGCAATTATTCAGCCCGAAACCGCATTACTTGCTGCGTGTACATGGCATGAGCATGAAAAATGCGGGCATTCTCGATGGCGATCTTGTTGCAGTTCACCGCACGCCCGAAGTGCGCAGCCGGCAGATCATCGTTGCACGCCTCGATGACGAGGTGACGGTCAAGCGTTATCGACAGAATGGGACACTGGTGTCGTTGTTGCCCGAAAACGATGAGTTTGAGCCGATCGAAGTCGACCTCAGGGTACAGGCACTGGTTATCGAAGGCGTCGTTGTCGGCGTGATTCGTGACGGCCTGCCGTTGCATTGAGCATTGTCATCATCGCTCGACAAATTATTGGAAAACCCGCGTGTCTGGCGCGGGCGTGACCAGGCGGGGCAGAAGGCAGGGCTGGCGAGCGGTTATCCGGAACTCGACAGGCACCTGCCCGGGGGTGGCTGGCCATCCGCATCACTGACAGAAATCCTGACCACGCAATACGGTATCGGCGAATTGCGCCTGCTGATGCCGGCGTTGTCGGTGCTCAGTAGAGAAACACCACCCCAACAGGACTTTTCAGAACCTGGCTGGATCGCCTGGGTAGCACCACCGTTTCAACCGTATCCACCCGCATTGCAGCAACGCGGTATTGACTTGTCACGCATGCTGATCGTACGTCCCAAAAATGCCGGCGAAATTCTCTGGTCGGCTGAGCAGGCTTTGTCATCGGGTACTTGCGCAGCGGTACTACTATGGCCGGAAATGCTCGATGATCAGGGCAGTCGGCGTTTGCAACTTGCGGCTGAAAAAGGCCACAGCTGGGCTATCGCATTTCGCCCGCTGGCTGCACGCCATGAACCGTCGGCTGCTGCGTTACGCCTCGAACTGCATTCGAGTGCGCAGGGTACGCGTGTACATATTCTCAAGAGTCGTGGTGGCCACCCGACTGTTATCAACAAGCTACTGTAATGAAATCACGGGCCTGTAAACCACCCGTCCTGGTACGGGGCGCTGCCCCGACTCCCCCTGCTGTACAGCAGGACTTGCCATTCCCACAGGCTGAACCCTCTGCGCGTGCGGGGGAGCAGCGCTCCTACAGGCGCGCGCCTGCAGCCACTCCTGTGGAACGGCTCTGGTTTTGCATCTGGCTGCCGCATCTGCCGCTGGAAGCGAATCGCTCGTCTGAGGCAGCGACAGCCATCGTCGAAGAGCAACATGGTATCCACCGTATCCTGTTGGCGGATGCCGAGGCGACTGCTGCCGGCGTCATGTCGGGACAGGCCGCAAACGCCGCTCTTGCGTTGTTGCCAACGCTGCTACTCGAGGAGCGCAGCCTGCTCGGGGAACAGCAGGCACTCGAAGGACTGGCCACCTGGCTGGAGCGCTTTTCATCGTTTGTTTGTATCGCGGATCGTGATGTGCTGCTGCTCGAGATTGCAGGCAGCCTGCGCCTGTTCGGTGGTTTGCAGGAACTGCGGAAGAAGATTGCCAGGGGGGTGAGGGAACTCGGGTTTACAGCATCACTCTCGATAGCACCAACACCGCTGGCAGCAACCTGGCTGGCCCGCTCCGGGCGCCGTGCCTGCATACGTGATGAAGCGAATCTTGCGCCGGCGTTGCGCAGATTGCCGCTTGCCTGCCTGCACTGGCCAGCGGGTTTATGCGAGGCACTGGCGGGCATGGGTGTAACGACGGTGGGTGACTGCCTGCGCCTGCCGCGGGAAGGGTTTACGCGCCGTTTCGGCACCGAGTATCTGCTGGCACTCGATCGTGCACTGGGTCATTTGCCGGATCCGCGTGATTCCTGGCGTGCGCCGGAACGGTTTTGTGCTGATTACGAGATGACCGAAGAGCAAAGCAATCGCGAGTTGTTGCTCAATATCTGTCGTGAGCTGCTGTTGTCGCATGAGCAGTTTTTGCTTGCACGGCAGCTTGGTACGCAACGTGTGTGTTTCAGTTTTTTTCACCTCAAAGCACCCGCGACTGAACTGCGCCTGGGTTGTGCGCGGGCGGAACGCTCAGCTGAACGCTGGCTTGAATTACTGGGTATTCGTTTTGAGCAGCTGATATTGCCCGAAGCTGTCATTGCGGTGCGTTTGCGCAGCGGTATCGCACAGCCCCTGCAGGCGAAAACGGATAGCCTGAACTTTCATGGAAAACCAGCGGCGCAACAACGGCGTTTTTCGATCACGCAGCTCGCTGAACGTCTCATCGCACGCATTGGTGCTCAGTCAGTACAGGCAACCTCCATGGTGGCCGAGCACCGGCCACACTATGCCTGGCGATCACAGAGCCTGCTGGCTGACTGGTCAGGCACGAGCCTGGATACGCCGGCACAGTATGTGCAGCGGCCGCTATGGATGTTGCCGGAGCCCGCCTTGTTACCGTCAGATAGTGGCTACCCCGTGCACCAGGGGTGTCGATTACGACTCATCAATGGACCGGAACGCCTCGAGACCGGCTGGTGGGATGAGGATGGTATTTCTCGTGATTACTACACGGCTATCAACGCGGACGGCAGGCACTTGTGGGTGTTTCGAAACCGCAACCGTGCATCATCCTGGTACCTGCATGGTTATTTCGGGTAGCAGCCATGTCGGGTTGCTACGCCGAGTTACACGCGCTCAGTAATTTTACGTTCCTGCGCGGCGCGTCCCATCCCGAGGAGTTAGTCGAAACGGCGGTACAGCTCGGCTATGACGCGCTCGCGATTACGGATGAGTGTTCGATGTCCGGTATCGTGCGTGCGCATGCTGCAGCGAAGGAGTTCGGGCTCAGGAAACTGATTATCGGTTCGGAACTGCGTTTGTACAGCGGCCGAAAACTCGTCGTGCTTGCGCAGAACCGCAGGGGATATGCTGCGCTATGCCGCCTGATCACAAATGCACGCCGTGCAGCCGAGAAAGGGCTTTACGAACTGGCACGCTCGGATTTTGAGGAGGGTCTTCCTGACTGCCTGGTGCTCTGGGTTCCCGATCAGGACTTTACGCTCGATGTGGAGGATCACTGGATACGCGAGACATTTCGCGATCGCCTCTGGATTGCCGTCGAGTTACTGGCGGATGGACGACAACGTGAACAACTCGCGAAGTTACGTGAGGAGGGACGTCGTCTCGATTTACCGCTCGTGGCCGCAGGTGATGTGCATATGCATTGCCGGGCACGACGCATCCTGCAGGACGCGGTTACCGCTATACGTCATGGCACGACTATCGATAACGCCGGCTTTGCACTGTATCCGAATGGCGAACGGCATCTGCGTCCATTGGACGTGTTGCAGCACATCTACCCGGCGGATTTGCTTGAAGAGACCGTGCGTATTGCCGATGCGATTGACTTCTCACTCGATGAACTTTGTTACACATATCCGAACGAAATCGTTCCCGAAAACGAGACATCTGCAACTTACTTGCGCAAGTTGACCGAAGAGGGCATGCAGCGACGCTGGCCACAGGGTGTCCCGGAGAAAGTAATACGGATTGTCGAGCATGAGCTCGCGTTGATTGCAGACCTTGAATACGAGCCTTATTTCCTGACCGTCTACGACATTGTCAGCTTTGCGCGTTCGCAGGATATTTTGTGCCAGGGGCGCGGTTCGGCGGCAAACTCAGCCGTTTGTTTTTGCCTGGGCATCACGGAAGTTGACCCGGGTCGCATGGAGATGCTCGTCGAACGGTTTATCTCCAGGGAGCGAAACGAGCCACCGGACATCGATGTTGATTTCGAGCATGAACGCCGTGAAGAGGTCATCCAGTACATCTACCAGAAGTATGGGCGTGAACGTGCTGCGCTGGCAGCAACCGTCATTACCTATCGTCCGCGCAGTGCGTTGCGTGATATTGGCAAGGTGCTGGGCCTGAGTGACCTGCAGGTCGGGCGCCTGTCACGCTCGATGCAATGGTGGGATGGGCACAAGGTCGATGACAGTCGCATCCTCGAAGCGGGCCTTTCGCCTGATAGTTCGGTTATTAAAAGACTCTTGTACCTGGTGCGGGAGTTGATCGGATTTCCACGGCACCTGTCGCAGCATGTCGGTGGCTTCGTAATTTCGAATGCGCCGTTGTACGAGCTTGTACCTGTCGAGAACGCAACGATGCCGGATCGCACGGTCATTCAATGGGAGAAGAACGACCTCGAAGAACTGGGTTTGCTGAAAGTCGACGTACTCGGTCTTGGCATGCTGACCGCGATACGCAGGAGCTTCGACCTGATCCGCAAGTTTGATGGCTGCGAGTACACGTTGGCCAATGTTCCAGCCGAGGATCCACAGGTCTACGACATGATTTGTGATGGCGACACGGTGGGGGTATTCCAGATCGAGTCGCGTGCACAGATGGCGATGTTGCCGCGGCTTCGGCCACGTTGTTATTACGATCTTGTAATCGAGGTGGCAATCATACGCCCGGGCCCGATCCAGGGTGACATGGTGCATCCCTACCTGAGGCGCCGGAATGGCGAGGAAGCCGTCGACTATCCGAGCGATGAGGTCAAGGGTGTGTTGCAGCGCACGCTGGGCGTACCGATTTTCCAGGAACAGGTTATGCAGCTGGCAGTTGTTGCTGCCGGCTTTACGCCAGGTGAAGCCGATCACCTGCGTCGTGCCATGGCCGCGTGGAAACGCCGCGGCGGTCTCGGGCCATTCGAGGATAAGCTGGTCAATGGCATGCGCGACCGCGGTTATGAGGAGGAGTTTGCACGGCAGATTTTTCAACAGATCCTGGGCTTTGGCGAGTATGGCTTTCCCGAGTCGCACTCAGCGAGTTTCGCGTTACTTGTGTATGTCTCGTCGTGGCTCAAATGCCATGAGCCGGCGGCATTTACCTGCGCACTCTTGAATAGCCAGCCTATGGGGTTCTACTCGGCGTCACAGCTGGTACAGGACACGCAGCGCCACGGTGTAGCGGTACGGCCAGTCGATATCAATCGTAGTGACTGGGACTGTTCACTCGAGGCAGAGGATACGGGTGCTGCGGCATTGCGGCTGGGCTTGAGGATGGTTAAAGGCCTCCCCAAAGAGGCCGGGGAGCGTATCGTCTCTGAGCGCATGGGGGGCGACTACAGGCACGTACAGGCTTTACTCGAGCGTGTCGGCCTGGACAGGCGTGAACTCGGCGTGCTGGCATCCTCGGGCGCTTTGCGGTCACTCTCGGGGGACCGGCACCGTGCACGCTGGGATGTAGCGGGCGCTGAAAAGCCCACGCCGTTGTTTCCCAGCATGGAGCGGTACGAGGCCGTGCCGCTGTTGCGCAAACCCACCGAGGGACAGAATATCGTTGCCGACTACCGCAACACCGGGCTGACGCTGGAACGGCACCCACTATGCCTGTTGCGGCGGCATCTGGATCGTTACCGTTATATCCGCGCCGAACAACTACCGGCGCTTGGCGATGGCCACGCCGTTAACGTCGCCGGACTTGTGATTACCAAGCAGCGTCCCGGCACGGCCAGCGGTGTCATTTTTGTGACGCTTGAAGACGAGAGCGGGCAGGTTAATCTTGTCTTGTGGAAGCAGGTGGCAGAGCAGTATCGAGCCGCGTTGCTAAATGCGCGATTGCTCGGCGTCGCCGGTGAATTACAGATAGAAGGACAGGTAATACACGTGATTGCCCGGCAGCTATTCGATCATTCGGATTTGCTTGGCGATCTCAGCGTGCACTCACGTGACTTTCGCTGAATACGCTTACATATCGTCGTCGAGATCGAAGTTGAACGTATTATCGAGATCCAGGCTGCGACGTTCGGCGATTTCTTCGAGGCGGCGACGAATTTCGCGCCTGTGCGCTACTTCATCCGGATCTGTTTTCTCAAACTTCGCTACGAGCGATTCAAGCTCGGCCGAGACATCAATAATAGTATCGCCGCCAATATCGGGCATGTCGTCGGACGACTCATCGTCGTCGAGATCGTCATCCAGATCGTCATCCAGATCGTCATCCAGGTCTTCGTCCAGATCGTCGAGATCCAGATCGTCTTTGTCGCCTTTGTCACCGATCATTGCCTGAGCCTCACAACAAACCGATTAGGTGGAGTTCTTACCGAATCAGGTTATTAATTTCGAAGATTGGGAGCAAAATTGCAAGCACAATTGTCAGGACAATCGCACCCATGAGAACGATCAGCAGGGGCTGCAGGATGCCGAGCAGGGCGGCGATGAGTCCGTCAACCTCCCTTTCCTGGCCTGCCGCAGATCGGGCAAGCATTTCCTCAAGACGTCCACCAGCTTCGCCACTGGAGACAAGGTGGATCATCATTGGCGGAAACAGCTTGCTCGCGGCCAATGATTTACTGATCGAGGCACCTTCCCGCACGCGCACCGTAGCCTCGGAAACGGCATCGCGCATAGGCAAATTCTCGATAACTTCCGCAGAAATTTTCAATGCCTCGAGTATCGGCACACCACTGCCGGCGAGTATGCTGAGCGTGCGTGTGAAACGGGCGGTATTGACGCCACGAGTCAGCCGGCCAACGATCGGCATGCCGAGGAGCATGCTGTGGTAGCGGCGTCGCGGACCCTCCTTTTGCAGAATCCACCACGCCAGCCAGGAGAAGGCGGCGATGCCGACAATCAGCAGGGGCCAATAGTCACGCAGGAAGTCGCTGGTCGCGATGAGGCCCGTCGTCAAGCCTGGCAGCTCAGCTGACGTGTTCTCAAAGACGTTGACGATCTTCGGCACGACAGTCGCGAGCATGAAGCTGATAATGCCGACAGCCATGACGACCAGTGCAATCGGGTACACCATGGCGTTGGTGACGCGTTGACGGAGTTCCTGGCGAGCCTCTGTGTAGTCGGCCAGGCGTTCGAGCACCACGTCGAGATGCCCCGACTGTTCGCCAGCTGCAACAGTTGCGCGATAAAGTTCGGGAAATGCCTGGGGGAACTCGCTCAATCCGTCCGCCAGTGCATGGCCTTCCATGACCTTGGCGCGGACGCCCAGCAAAATGCTCTTGGTTCGCGGTTGATCGTTCTGTTGCGCGACGGCAAGCAGGGATTCTTCGAGCGGCAGGCCGGATTGCGTAAGCGACGCGAGCTGCCGTGTAATCAGCGCGAGCTCGCCGGAAGAGATGCCGCGGCGAAATGAAAAACTGCTTTGCCGACGCGCTTCCTTCTGGGCCACTTCGGCGACGCTGACCGGAAGAAGGTTTCGGTCGCGCAGAATCTGGCGCACGTGCTTCGGCGTGTCACCTTCGAGCACGCCTTTGCTCTGCTTGCCCGCTCGATCCATCGCAACGTATTCAAACGCACCCACCGCTCAGGACCCTATCCAATCGTATGTGCAGGCCACAGGACCTAGTCCTCCCGCGTGACGCGCAGTACTTCTTCGAGCGTCGTACGGCCCGCCAGAACCTGGCGACGACCGTCAGCGCGAATGCTGGGGGTCGACTTGCGCGCGTGGCGGGCGAGTTCCTGCTCACTTACGCCACCGTGAATCATCTCCCGCATCTCATCGTCGACGCAAATCAGTTCATAGATTCCGGTGCGGCCCTGAAAACCGCCACTGGCGACGTCACCAGGGTGATAGAGCGTCGGTGGATTTGCCGGATCAACGTCGAGTAAATTGCATTCGTATTCGCGCGCGGTGTACGGAACTTTCGTTTCGTCTTCAAGAACGCGCACAAGACGCTGTGCCAGTACACCGAGAAGACTTGACGAGAGCAGGAAAGGTTCGACGCCCATATCACGCAGCCGGGTCACCGCACCGGCGGCCGTGTTGGTATGCAGGGTAGAGAGTACGAGGTGACCGGTCAGGCTGGCCTGTACTGCAATCTCCGCGGTTTCGAGATCGCGAATCTCACCGACCATCACGACGTCGGGGTCCTGGCGGAGGATTGCCCGCAGGCCGCGCGCAAACGTCATCTCGACCTTGGTATTGACCTGTGACTGGCCAATGCCATCAATGAAATACTCGATCGGGTCCTCGACCGTCATGATGTTGCGGGTGTTATCGTTGATGCGCTCCAGCGCCGCATACAGGGTCGTCGTCTTACCCGAACCCGTCGGGCCGGTTACGAGGATGATGCCGTGCGGTTTGTGAATCAGGTCATCGACGGTTTGTGTTGTGACCGGATCCATGCCCAGCGACAGCAGATCGAGACGACCTGCCTGTTTGTCCAACAGGCGAAGTACCACGCGTTCGCCGTGCCCGGAGGGCATCGTGGAAACGCGCACATCGACAGCGCGGCCCGCGATGCGCAGCGAGATACGGCCATCCTGCGGCAGACGTTTCTCAGCGATGTCGAGTTTCGACATGACCTTGATGCGGGACACGACAAGTGGCGCTAGTGCACGCCGGGTTTGCAGGACTTCGCGCAACACGCCGTCTACTCGAAACCGCACGCCCAGGCGATTCTCGTAAGGCTCGATGTGTACATCGGACGCATTCTCCTTGATGGCTTCCGTTAGAACAGCGTTGATGAATCGAATGATCGGAGCGTCATCGTCGCTTTCAAGCAGGTCCGACGGCTCCTGTAATTCCTGCGCTACCTGTGTGAGATCAAATTCCTCGTCGAGGCCGTCAACCATTTGCGACGCTTTGGTGCTGTCCTGTCCGTAAGATGCTTGCAGCAGCGTGTCAAAAACCTCCGCAGAGACGCGCGACATTTTCAGCGGTACGCCGGCAAACCGGCGAGCTTCGGCAATACTCATCGGGGAGGCGCCGGTACGGTAAACCGCCTTGCCTTCGGTTTGCCCGAGTTCCTGGATCAAAACGCCATGGCGCTTGGCAAACGAGAACGGCAGCATCTTTCGTGCTGCCTGTACCTCAGGGATTGCCGGTTCGAGGACGATTTCAGGTTCAGGTTCCATCATGTTTACTGGCGTTCGCCCTCTTGCGGCTCGTTCCTGCGGACTTCATCGATAGGGGGCAATCTGAACCTGTCCTCGCCCGGCATCAATGCAATATCCGAACTCTCATTAGCCCTCATGACGTCACGCATCATGTTGTACTTCTGGTTAGTTTCTGTTGCGATAGTCGCGGTGTCACGCAGAATCGTCGGCCGAATAAAGATCATAAGATTGGTTTTGACCTTCTCCGTCTTTCGCGAGCGAAACAGATTGCCCAGCAACGGGATATTTCCGAGTATAGGCACGCTCTGATTGCTTTCGCGCAGCACATCTTCAAGCAGGCCACCGAGCACGAGAATCTCACCATCCTCTACGATAACCGTCGTCTCGACGATGCGCTGATTCGTGATCAGGTCGACCGCTTCGCTGGATGATTGGGCAAGACTCGAGATCTCCTGAGAGATATCAAGAACCATCGAATTGCCCTCATTGATTTGTGGCGTGATCGCCAGCTTCACACCGATCTGCTCGCGCTGAATGGTCTGAAACGGGTTCACGGCACCGCCTACGCTGCCGGTATTCGAGTATGAGCCAGTAACGAACGGGACCTCCTGACCGACATTGAGCGTGGCTTCTTCGTTATCGGTAGTTACAATCGAAGGCGTTGAGATGATGTTTGTATCGGCATTGCCTTCGAGCGCACTGAGGATGGCCGCAAAGCTGACACCGGAGTCCGATAACCGACCCACACCGATCGTAATACCTGCATCAATCAGGCCGGACGGATCTGTTGTGCCACCGCCGCCAGCTGCGGCGCCAAGCTGTACAACGCCGTTCATGGAGCCAGGAAAATTTGTTACTGCGATTGGCGTATTGGAACCACTACCCTCGACAGCCCAGGTAACTCCGAGTTCGTTCGACTTATCGGCGATGACTTCGACGATAATAGCCTCTACAAGTACCTGCGCCCTGCGGATGTCGATTTTATCGACGATCTGCATCAGGGACCGCATCATTTTGGGGGGTGCGTTAACGACGAGCGCGTTAGTCTGGGTATCGGCCCAGACGCTGATTTCACCGGCAGTCGCAGCGGTGCCTGCCTGACCCGCGGCGGCAGCTTGAACCTGGCCACTGAAGTGCTGTTGCAGCTTCGTCGAAAGTTCCTCGGCATCAGCGTAGCGCAGATAGCGGACCTGCGTGTCTCCGCCATCTTCCAGAGGTGTGTCGAGATGCGCGATCAGCGTACGCAAGCGTAAACGCTCATTCTTGTCGCCGCCGATCAGCACGCTGTTGGTGCGTGCGTCGGCTACCAGGCTGGTTGTAACGGGCGAGCCGTCACCGCGACCTGATTGCGTCAACGCCGTCATGATGCGCACGATCTCCGCAGCCGACGCGTGCTGCAGCGAGACAACCTCAATGTCCTCATCACTGGCCTGGTCAATGCGGTGGATAATGTTGACCATGCGCGCAACGTTGGCGGCACGGTCCGAGATGATGAGCATGTTGCTGCCGGCATGTGCGACCAGGTGACCGTACTGCGGAATCAATGGCCGCAGGATGGGAACGAGCTGGGTCGCGCCGACATTGCGCAGCTGGACGACGGTTGTGGCCATGTCATCGGGCCCCGCGGCACCTTCAATTCCCATGCGACTGGGGAACTGCCTGGCCGTCGCGTCCGGGATGATCTTGATCAAATCGCCGCTATCGACCGCTACGTAGCCGTGCACCTGGAGGATCGACAGGAAAGCCTCGTACAACGCGTCCGGCCCCAACGGCGTTGGTGACAGCAGGGTAACGCGGCCCGTCACTCGAGGGTCGAGAATGAAGTTCTTGCCGGTGACGGCGGAGACCGCTTCGACGACCTGCCGGATGTCCGCATCTTTCCAGTTAATTGTCGCCGCAGGCTGTTGCGCCCATACCAGCGTTGTCAACGCCAGCAAGAGGGCGGCAAACATCAGGCGCCATGATTCGTATATTCTGATTATTGGATTTTGAGTCATTTGGTTTGCTCGCCAGTCAGATCAAGCTGACTGGTTTTGAGGATAATTGTCTGTGGTTGGCCGTTGCGTTCGACGGTCACAGTGACTTGTTCCGCAGTGCCGAGAGACTGGAATATTTGCATGGCCTGGGTCGGATCGGTGAGGGATTGGCCATCGATGTCCTTGATCAGGTCACCGGGCCTCAGTCCCAGCGCAGAAAACTGCTGCCGGTTGCGCCCCGGGTAAACGCGGTAGCCAGCCTGCTCACCGTTTACAAGGTAAGGCGTCGGGCGAATAACGTCGCTGAGTTTCGTCAGGTTCTCGGTAACCACATTTTGCAGACTCTGCGCATCGTCATTGCGCGTAGCGCTGCGCGATACACTCGTGGTGCGCCGCACGGGTCTGGCCTGGCCGTCGGGGAATTCCGATGGCAGGCGTAAATTGGTCAGCACACCGTTTTCGTTCAACACGACGCGCTCCGCATAAACCGCATGCAGCGTGGTGCCGGACCCCACCGCATCACCGATTGCATAGACGTTCTGTTCCGCCGTACCGTCAGCAATAACAGCGACGGAAAACTCCGGGACGTCTGTTGCGATCGTTCCTTTCAGCACGAGGTTTGTCAGCCGCGTGTCACTCAGATTGTCGTCAGCGACCGGCTCGGGTGCGATAGCCGCAGAAACCGTGCTGGCTTCGCCAAACATGTGGTTATTAGCGATAATCTGTACATCGGCGCTGCCGGTTGCCTGGGACGCGGCAACGGGAATACTTATCGGCGACTGGATGGCATCGCCCGTCGCAGGTGCCGGCACGAGCAACCAGATGATTTTGGCGAGCTGCCATCCGATCACAATCACCAGAAACAGGCTGACCCAGGGTGGCAATACCCTGTTCATCGTCGCCAGCGCATTGCCGCCCTCGATACTCGAAAAATCCGTCCAGTTTGCTCTGCTGATCATATCCCTGACAGCTGTCCTGTGTGGCTACACACGTTATTAACGCAGCGACCCGATGATACGGGTTGAAGCGTGACAGCGACAAGCCGCAAAGGAGGGAAATTACTATATTTGGCAATAATATATCGGCTCGACGACAGGTCCATATATAATGTTCAGTCTGCGTGGCCTGGCGCTGCCACAGCTATTGACATGCCGTAAATCGACCGTATATCCCGAATTCGATCATGAGTAACCATCGACACGAAAATGAAGAGCACGGCAGCCACGATCTGGCTGTCGAAGAAGCACGCCCGAAGATCAAGCAGCCACCCCTGTATCGCGTGGTGCTGATAAACGACGACTTTACACCGATGGAGTTTGTCGTTGATATTCTAGAGTCGATTTTTGGTATGGAACGGACACGGGCGACGCAAGTGATGCTAGAGGTTCACACCAAGGGCAAGGGTGTCTGTGGTGTGTTCAATTTTGAGATTGCAGAAACAAAGGTTGCACAAGTGATGAGTGTGGCAAGGCAGCATCAGCATCCGTTACTCTGCACAATGGAAGAATCCTGACAGGAGTTTGTCTATATGCTCAGCAGTGAGCTGGAGTTTTGTCTGAACGAGGCTTTTCAACGGGCCCGCGAGCTTCGTCATGAGTACATGACGGTGGAGCATTTGCTTCTCGCGCTCCTCGATATCCCCAAGGTTCATGAAATTCTGAAGGCCTGTGATGTAAACATAACGGAGCTGCGACGCCAGCTCATCGAGTGTATTGACGAGCAGACGCCATTGCTGGCTGAAGAGGATGATACCGAGGTCCAGCCGACGCTGGGCTTCCAGCGTGTGCTGCAGCGCGCTGTATTCCACGTGCAGTCGAGTGGTAAGAAAGAAGTCTCGGGAATTAATGTTCTGGTCGCGATTTTCAGCGAAAAACAGTCGCAGGCCGTGTATTTCCTGAACCTGCAGGACGTTACACGCCTGGATGTCGTCAACTATATTTCGCATGGCATGCCGCAGGTGCCGGGCGAGGGTGCCGAAGAGGGCGAGACCCAGCTGGATTCGGAGCCTGAGGCCGAGGCATCGGCACTCGAGCAATACGCGACCAACCTCAATCAACGGGCCATCGACGGCAAGATCGACCCGCTGATCGGTCGTGAGCTGGAAATCGAGCGGACCGTGCAGATCCTGTGCCGGCGGCGCAAGAACAACCCGTTGTATGTCGGCGAGGCCGGTGTCGGTAAGACGGCGCTGGCGGAAGGCCTCGCGCGAATGATCACGGAAGAGCGTGTTCCGGAAGTACTTCAAGACAGCACGATCTACGCGCTCGACATGGGGTCGCTGATTGCGGGCACCAAGTACCGCGGTGACTTCGAGAAACGCCTCAAAGGCGTAATTGCCGAGATTCGCAAGGACCCAGGCGCGATTCTGTTCATTGATGAGATTCACACAGTCATCGGGGCGGGTGCCGCATCAGGCGGCGTCATGGATGCCAGCAACCTGATCAAGCCGGTTCTTGCCAACGGCGAGATTCGCTGTATCGGCTCGACTACCTATTCAGAATACCGGGGTATTTTCGAGAAAGATCATGCACTTGCGCGACGTTTCCAGAAAGTGGATGTACCTGAGCCCACTATTCCAGAGACGATTGCGATCCTCAATGGCCTCAAATCCCGGTTTGAAGAGCATCACGGAATTCACTATGACCCGGCGGCCCTCGAGGTGGCTGTGGAACTGGCCGCTCGACATATCAACGACCGCCATCTTCCCGACAAGGCGATCGACGTCATGGATGAGGCAGGTGCGAATCTTCGCCTGATTCCGGTCGCGGATCGTGGCGATCGGGTTACAGTCGAAATGGTCGAGAACATCGTGGCCAAGATGGCCCGTATTCCGGCCAAGAGCGTATCGGCGTCGGATCGTGATGCACTACGGACACTCGAACGTGACCTCAAGCTGACAATATTCGGCCAGGACCGTGCCATTCAGGCGCTCGCCGGTGCCATCAAAATGTCACGCTCGGGGCTTCGCGAGGAAGAGAAACCGATCGGTGCATTCCTGTTCGCCGGACCGACCGGTGTCGGCAAGACGGAGGTCACAAGGCAACTTGCCCTGTTAATGGGCGTCGAGCTGATTCGCTTCGACATGTCCGAGTACATGGAACGCCACACGGTCTCGCGCCTGATCGGTGCGCCTCCCGGCTATGTCGGATTTGACCAGGGCGGGCTGCTGACGGAGGCCGTCAACAAGAACCCGCATGCGGTCGTGCTGCTCGACGAGATTGAGAAAGCGCATCCGGAGGTATTCAACCTGCTGCTGCAGGTCATGGATCATGGCACCTTGACCGACAACAACGGCCGCAAAGCGGATTTCCGCAACGTGATCCTCGTCATGACGACCAATGCCGGTGCGCAGGAAATGAGTCGCGCGTCCATTGGCTTTACGAAACAGGATCACTCGGCAGATGGCCTGGAAATTCTCAAGAAGTCATTCTCGCCGGAATTCCGCAATCGCCTCGATGCAATTATTCAGTTCGCCGCGCTCGATACGGATTCCATCATGCGCGTCGTCGACAAGCTTGTCGTCGAGCTCGAGGCCAAACTCGGCAACAACAACGTGACGCTGGAACTCGACGATGAGGCGCGCGAATGGATTTCTGAACGCGGCTACGATGCGAAGATGGGCGCGCGACCGATGGCGCGCATCATCCAGGAATTCATCAAGCGGCCGCTCGCCGAGGAGCTGCTGTTTGGCAGCCTCGAAAATGGCGGACACGTGAAAATCACCGTCGGCAAGGACGGTGACCTGGAATTGATTGTAGAGCCGGTGCTCAAGGAACTTGCGCACCTACCGGAAGACTAGGCCGTTTTCTAGCGCCCGCGGTAGACGATACGGCCTTTGGAAAGGTCGTACGGGGTGAGTTCCACGGTGACTTTGTCGCCCGTGAGAATACGAATGTAATTCTTGCGCATTTTCCCGGAGATATGTGCCGTCACCACGTGACCGTTCTCGAGTTCAACCCGGAACATGGTGTTCGGCAGCGTCTCCGTTACGACGCCTTCCATTTGAATGGCTTCTTCTTTCGCCAAGAGTCCGTTAATCCTCTAGTGTTGTAAGGCTCGCGAATTGTGCAGAAACGGCCTCGGTATTGCAATTCGCAAAACCGAAGCAAATCAGTCCTGTACCAACTGAGTTGCCTTTATTGGCCTCTCCGGCCAGTTCTCGAAGGCGCGCGGCGGTTCGCACAGCTGATCGAGACTCGCAACAAAGTGAGCGCGTGGGACGAAAGAGGCGCCCAGGGAGAGCAAGTGGCTGGACGGCACCTGGCAGTCGATGAGCGACAGCCTGTCCGTTTCCAGCATGCGGTCCAACAACAACAGCGCGATTTTAGATGCATTGGTCTGGTTGCTGAACATGGATTCACCGAACAGGACCCGCCCTATAATGATCCCGTACAAGCCGCCGATCAGCGTGCCTTCCTGCCAGATTTCGATCGAATGTGCCCAGCCGGAGCGGTGTAATGCATCATAAGCCGCGATCATGTCGCTCGTTATCCATGTGCCTTCCTGGTACCGGCGCGGCGCCGCACAGGCGGCAACGACATCAGAAAAGACCGTATTGAAGCGTAGCTCAGCCGCCGATTTCCGCAGCTCGCGCCGCAGCCGACGCGCGAGGTGAAAGTCACCTTTGCGAAAAACACAGCGCGG
>JBFFOS010000025.1:0-24278 GCA_041574375.1 Woeseiaceae bacterium | reverse complement strand
GTAGGCATGATAGTGATCCGGCTCGTCGTTGGACAAGCCGTCGGTAAGCTCGAGTTGTCCCGCCGGCGGCAAGATGGTCACCCCGTCCGCCGGATCTATGTAGGGGAACATGTGACAACCCGTGCACCGATTGTCGATAGGGTTACCGTTCGCATCCAGCACGGGAATCTCGGGCGTCAACGGGTCATTATCGTTGTCGAAGGTCTCGACGCGCGGCTCACCCCACAGCGGATGAATGTGCTCAATATAGTGAATCACGCTGCGACAATTCCATTGCCAGTCCGCCTGGCAAGCGAGCGTCGTCGGCGCTGCCGTCGTCAAGTCCGTATACAGGTAGTCAATGTCCGGGTTGATCGGATCACCGTTCACATCAAGCGGATCTGCGCTCCAGACGTCACGATAGATCACGTTCATCGACGGCTCGAGTGACGAACAAGCATCGTTGGCACAGCTGACGCGGGCACGAATTTCAGCCATCGTTTCGCCGGGCGCGCCGATAAACCACTGCGGATCCGTATTCGGAAACTCGTTGAGCCCGGCTGGCGCACCAGCATACGCACTCTCGAACGCATCGTAACGGCCGTGCGAAACACCGCTGTTTGCATCATGGCAACCGTTGCACTTGAGTTCCTGTCCTTCACCCAGCGAGATCCAGTTGTTGTGCCGTTGCGTGATACGCATGCCATTCTCATCAACGACGCTGATCATGAGCGCAGCATTGGCGGGCACGCGCAGCATGACTGATCCATCGGGTTCGATTGGCGTATAGCCGACGATTTCTTTCATACCAAACCTTGTGGTAACACCAAATGCCGTGTTGTCGATGTCATACAGGTCTTCGTCAGGAATCGAAACGGCTTTCGCGACGCGCAGGAACCGTGCCGGGCGATCGGCCGCGAGCGTCTGCGCGGGGTCCGCGAGGACATAGGGGTCTATGCCCGGCAGCATTGCGCCGTCAAAATCGTAGACATTGCGAATATTCAGTATTGCCTCGCCTGACTCAGGCAGTGATGCATCGAGCGCGTAGTTGTTCATGCCGTCAGGAATTACCACGGGCGCCTGGCGAGGATCCGCGGAAACAACTTCCGTAAACATGAAGCCCTCTTCACCGGGCACGATCGGCAACTGCGTCTCGTCACGCGGATCATAAATCCAGATTCCGTACAAAGGCGGCGCCACGAGGAAGTCCCCTTGAACCGGTGTAACCGGATTGTCGGGGTCGATCTCTATTACGTTTGCAAGCGCCTCGTCCGTGCACGCCACGATACGCGTGTCATCAGTGTTCGGATCTCCATCGTCCGCCAGGACCTCGATAAGACGGCACTGACTCCAGCTCACCATCAGGCGACCTGTGCCGTCCTGAATCGGGTACACAGAATAGTAGCGACCACCGCGCGAAGGCTCACCCGGTACCGTGGATACAACATTGACGGTCGCATCTTCCTGGGCGGGGCCCGTGAGTATGCCGATGTTCTCTTTGGTGGGTTGCGTATTCTCCACGTAGTGCGCTGTGTCGATCAGTACCAGTTCGCCACCGCCTTCTGTATTCGTAAACGGGCGAGCAAGCACCATGACGCGACCATCCTCGGTCTCGCGCGGCTGCATGAACTGGATCGTGGAGTTATTGGTCCCCGTGTCATGGCTCCACTGGCCGTACAGCAGTTCGAGCGCGGACCCGTCCGGATTCATGCGGTACAGATTGACGTGATTATTGCCCGTATTGTGATCCCAGCGGCTGAACACGATTTTTCCATCTGCCATGACCGACGGGTCCAGGTCATGGCTCTGGTTGAATGTTACCTGCTTGAGATTGTTGCCATCGTCATCCATGACATGGAGATTGAACGCGAACTCGTTTTCGTCCTCGTCCATTGCTGAGAAGCCGCCACCCTGGCTGTTTTCGTCGAGCAGCAGAGCCTGCGACTGTGTCTGGCGGGTCGACGCAAAGATGACGCGTCCGTCAGGCAGGTACTTGGGCATGATGTCGTGGCCGATTTCCGACGTCAGGTCATCCGCTATCACGCGAACCAATTCACCTGTTTCGAACGTGTATTGCCAGATATTCCAGGTCGCAACCTGATCGTCTTCGTCGACATTCGGGTCAAACGGCGCACGCATTGAGAACAACAGGCGACTGCCATCGTAGTCAATTTCAACATCGCGTATGGCGCCCATGCCCTGGGTAATGTCTCCGGTAATGTTGACGGGTAGTGCGCCAACGGCAGCGCGATCACGAAAATAGAGATCGGAACCAAATTCAAAAGTGATTTGCTCACGAAGGTCCGGCTGCTCGAATGCGCCGTTGTCATCTGTCGGCAGCGGTGCCTTTATGTAGGCAATCGGAAAATCAATGACAACAGGATCGGGCTCTTGGCCATCGCCCAACTGGACACCGTCGCCTTTGCTACAGGCTGCAATTGCAATGCACGCAAACGACAACACGACGATCCTGATCGCTTTGCCGGCACTCCCTCTGCTGAATTGTCGCGGTAGCCTGTTCATCTATCTCACCTCTGTTATCACGGCAGGGTACGCTGCGACAGGTCCGGCGTACCGTTAACGCAGTCACAAACCACGATAACCTTGTGGGAACGACGAGCAACATGCGTGTGCCGTTTGCGCAGACGACGAATTATAGGAAAGCCCCGTACACCGATGTAATGTCTCAAATGCACGACATCTGACTGGCACTTGCTCAGGCGGATCATGCGCTGCCTGATGTTGATTCCCGTCGACACCGTGGTGACACACCGCTATCACCCTGTCTCTCTTCCACGACAGTAGTACTACCTTTCACAATCAAAAGCTTATGCCGATCCATCAATATCCTTGTGCCAAAGTACCGACAGTCCATTGACATATCATCATTTCAGCAAGCGCCCTTCCGGAATGTGTAAGGCTATGTTTTTTAACGGGTTTATGAAGAAGTCCCGACGCTTGCCCGGGTCTGGCACAGCACTTGCTTTATGGGTTGCAGATCGACTGGATGTCTCAGCCGGGTTGCTACCGGGGTCTCGAGGACTGTGAATGCCTTCACGGCAACTCGCGACGGGGTCTGGCAACATTTCCCAGCCACGCTATGCGTTATTAATGAATGACGAGCAGAACTATATGAAGAACAGGATGTGGAAAGAGATCTCGCGCTCGCTGCTCGCTGCATTGCTTGCGGTAACGCTGGCGGCACCCGCGATTGCTCAGACCAGAGAGCAGGCCAAACGCATCTACGACCGTCTGGCTGGCGTGCCGCCGAGCGAATCGGTTTTGAATGCTATAGAGAACAATGCAGGCACAGACCCGGTCTGCCAGCAGAACAATGTCACCGGACCGAAGTGTGCCGCGTACATGGCAATGGAAAACCCGAGCTTCTACAACGTCACGCTGAAAAACTTTGCGGCACCGTGGACTAACCGCGACCGTTCGGTCTTCGTTCCGCTCAATGATTACATCGCGACTGTGATCGGCATGATTCGCGACGATGTGGATTTTCGTACGGTGTTGTCCGCCGACCTGCAATACGTCGGCACTGGCGTGACTCCGGCTCCGGCGGCTAACAACAACGGCCACTACGAGGCGCTTGAAGCCGGCAACTACAACCTGAAGACCGTGCTTCAACCAGCACTGCAGTCGAACATTAACAATTTACCACCCGACGCCACGGCGGGCGTTATCACATCGCGCGCCGCAGCAGAGGCGTTCTTTATCGCAGGCACCAACCGCGCGATGTTCCGCTTCACGATGGTCAATCACTTCTGCAAAGACATGGAGCAACTGCACGACCCGCGCTTGTCGCCTGATCGCATCCGCCAGGACGTCAGCCGCAGCCCGGGCGGCGACAGCCGCCTGTTCCTGGATAACTGCGTCGGTTGCCATACAGGCATGGACCCGATGGCACAGGCTTTTGCTTACTACGACTACGATGAGGGCGTGGGCGCAATCCAGTTCACCGACGGTGCTGTACAAGACAAGTACTACAACAACGACCTCAACTTCCCACAGGGCTTCCGGACACCGGACGACCACTGGACGAACTACTGGCGCACGGGCCAAAACCGCTACCTTGATTTTCATGGTCCCGCCCAGGTGACTGCCGAGGGTTATGGCGATGGCACCGGCGCAAAGTCACTCGGCGTCGAACTGTCGAACAGCACCGCTTTCGCCTCTTGCCAGGTCAGGAAGGTGTTCCAGTCTGTGTGCCTGCGCGAGCCCGAGTCCTCAAACGATCACTCGAAGGTGGATGCCATTGTCCAGTCGCTTGGTCAGGGTCCGATCATCATGAAGCAGGTATTCGCCGAAACCGCCGAATACTGCATGGGCCAAGTGCCGACACCCTAGGGAGATACGACAATGATCAGAGGAACAGGAATTGGCTTACTGGCCAGTGTCGTACTCGCGGCTTGTGGTGGTGGCGCGGAGACAACGACGAACCCACAGGCCCCGATTGGCGGTGTTAGCAACGATGCGCCCTACTCGGGCCCGGTCGCCCGTGA
Organism: Woeseiaceae bacterium; assembly: GCA_041574375.1. Classification (GTDB taxonomy): domain Bacteria; phylum Pseudomonadota; class Gammaproteobacteria; order Steroidobacterales; family Woeseiaceae; genus UBA1847. The sequence goes on along the minus strand of JBFFOS010000025.1, from coordinate 19,791 downwards.
TGCCGACGTACTCAAGTTTCAGCAGACCTTTTGGTCTAATGCGCGCACATCCAGTCGTTGCGGCTCATGTCACACGCCTGACGGCGGCCAAACGCCATACTTTGTGCGCGCCGACGATATCAACATGGCCTACGACGAAGCCGTGCTCAAGATCGACCGGAGCCAGCCGTCGTTGTCGGAATTCGTCACCAAGGTGGAAACTGGTCACAACTGCTGGGTCGACGATCCAGGCACCTGCGGCGCGATCCTGACAACCTGGATCGAGAACTGGGTCGGCGGTGATGCCGCAGGCGGTCGCGAGATCATCCTGACGGCGCCGGACGACAAGGATCCGCGAGCCACGACCATCAAGAGCTTCCCGGATACGGCCGCCGGCCCACCGTCTTTCGAGACCATTGTCTGGCAACCGTATCTTCGCCAACACTGCTCAGAGTGCCACGCAACCGACGCGTCTCCTGCCCAGATGCAGACGCCGTTCCACTCCGACATTAATGTCGAAGTGGCCTATGATGCAGCGAAACCGAAAATCGATCTCGCCACGCCGGAAAATTCGCAGCTGGTTACTCGCCTGCGCGCCAATCACAACTGCTGGACGAACGACTGTGAGAGCGATGCGCAGGAAATGGAAGACGCCATTCGCGAATACGCCAATCTCATCCAGGATGAGGTTATCGATGCGGACCTTGTAATCAGCCGGGCCGTGCGCCTGGTAGATGGCACGATTGCCTCGGGCGGCAATCGTTACGAAAACGACCAGATCGCGTTGTGGGAATTCAAGACCGGAGACGGCAATATCGCCTACGACACGAGTGGCATCGATCCCGCGATCGACCTGAACCTGTCCGGAGATGTCGCCTGGTATGGCGGCTGGGGAATCACGATCGGCAACAACGCAACGATGGGTCCGGGCAAAGCCCAGGGATCGACTGTCGCGAGTAAGAAGCTACACGATATCCTCGTCGAGTCTGGAGAATTCTCGATCGAAGCCTGGGTCGTACCCAACAACGTAAGCCAGGAGATGGCGCGCATAGTGAGCTATTCGGCGGGTCAGAACTCCCGCAACTTCACGTTGCAGCAAACCCTATACAACTATGACTTCCTGCTGCGCACGAACGCGGAAGACGCCAACGGTAACCCGCTGACCACGCTCAATGGTGATCCGCAGCTGTCAACGCCGAATGACGATGAAGTCCTGCAGGCGACCCTGCAACACGTCGTCGCAACTTATAACCCGATTGATGGCCGCCGCATTTACGTCAATGGCGTCCAGGTTACGCAGGCCGACCCTGTACCAGGCGGTACATTGGGTCCATGGCAGGCTAACATGGCATTAGTTCTCGGCAATGAAGCATCGAGCGACGGCCTGTTTGAAGGCACGTTCCGCCTCGCTGCAGTTCACCGTCGCGCGCTTACCGAAGAACAGATCAACCAGAACTTCGATGCAGGTGTCGGCGAACGCTTTTACCTGCTGTTCGATATCTCAGAGCGTATCGGCGCGCCGGTGCAAACGTCGTACATCCTTTTTGAGGCGCAGCAATTCGACACGTACGCGTACCTGTTCGACAAGCCGCACTTCCTCACACTTGATGGTTCGACACCTCCGCAGGCGTCGATGAAAGGCATGCGTATTGCCATGAATGGCCATGAGGCCCCTGTTGGCCAGAGTTATGCCAATATCAGCCAGTCTCTCGATCTATCCGATCCCGCCAGTCTGGATGAACTCGGACAACCACTATCGCCGCTTGGCGCAGTGCTCCCGCTCGAACAAGGTCCGGAATTCGACCTGTTTTTCCTGACATTCGACGACCTGAACGGCGTGACTTTCAATCGCCAGCAGGACCCGATGCTGGTTGTGACAGACTACATCGCCACGACAGCCGCGGCCTCGTCTGACATAGGCGTGAAAACCTTCGACGAGATCGACGCTTCGTATGCGGCGATCCTGGAAGTCGATCGAGTCAGCTACCAGGATGGCAACGGCAACTTTGTCGTCGATGAGACATACCAGGAACTCAGGCAATCGCTGCCAGCCGTTGAAGACATCGAGGCTTTCCTGTCGTCGCACCAGGTTGCGATCGCACAGCTGGCTATTCAGTACTGTGATGCTGCCGTCGAGACCAACACGATCTGGCCGGGCTTCAGCTTCGGCGCCACACCGGACACAGCGTTTGCCGTCGGGGCACGCGATGCGTTTGTCGAGCCGCTGGTTTTGCGCGCGGTCGGCCACTCGTCGTCGAGCGCTCAACTCGACTCACAGCCAAGCTACGCGCTGGTGCACGAGGAGGTGGCGTCATTCGGCGGGGGCGGCGATCGTCCGGAGAACCTGATCGATCGACTGCTGGAAACTCCGGGCGCCAGCACAAGCTCTATCGCCAAGGGTGTCTGTGCCTCCGTAATCGGCAGCGCAGTTACGCTGGTCCAGTGAAGACGGGACTCAAAAGGAATTATCAGAGATGAGCATGAAACGAAACAAAGGCAACTGGGATTTGCCGCTGCTTCACACCGATCATCCGCGTCCTGTCACGCGGCGCCAGTTCCTGTCCCAGGGGTTTCTGTCGGGTGCAGCCTACACGGTAGGCGGAATTGCTCCCTTCCTGAATCCGCGCAACGCTTATGCCGATCTGTCTCAGGATCTGAACCTGCTGCGCGCCCCCGGTGAATGCAACATCACCGACGGTGCCGGCAAGATTCCGTTTATCTGTTTCGACCTGGCGGGCGGTGCGAATATCGCGAACTCGAATGTCCTGGTTGGACAGGAAGGCGGCCAAAGTGACTTCCTGAACACGTCCGGCTACGAGAAGATGGGCCTGCCGGGCGACATGGTTCCCGGACTCGTCGATGCACAGGGCAATGATTTCGCGAATTTCGATCTCGGTCTGGGATTTCACTTCGACAGCGCGTTCCGACGCGGAATAATGTCCAAGGTCAGCGCGGCGACGGCTGCCAACATCAATGGAGCCGTAATCCCGGCCCGCTCGGACAACGACACGGGAAATAACCCGCACAATCCGATGATGGGCATCGCGCTCGCGGGCGCCCGGGGGTCAATCCTGGGCAATGCCGGCACCGAGAACTCGGATTCGGGCGGCAACTCGACACAGCCGCCAATGCTCTTTAATCCGGAGTTTCGCCCGACCAAGGTCGACCGCCCCAGCGACGTCGTCAACCTCGTCGATACCGGTGACCTCGTGGGAATCCTCTCGAAGGACGACGCGACCAAGGTCATGGAGTCCATCTATCGGCTGTCTGACGAGAAAGTTGCGAGCGTAGAGAACCTTGTCGATCGCGACGTGGACATCGACAAGGCGGTCCGCTGTGGCTATCTCAAAGCAGCGCACATCGCCGATCGTTTTGGCGACGAGAAAGTTGATCCGGGCGAAGACCTGAGAATTGTCGCTGATGACGGCACCGGTATCTTCTCGCCGGACGAATTCATCCAGCAGAATCGCGACGGCAGCGAATTCCGCAAGACCGCGTCGATCATGAAACTTGTCATTAACGGGTTTGCGGGCGCCGGATGCATCGAGATGGGCGGCTATGACTATCACGGCGGCGCGCGTGCCGAAGGGGAAGTCAAGGACTTCCGCGCTGGTCAATGCATGGGTGCCTGCCTCGAGTACGCAGCAAAGCTGCAGATGCCACTCATGCTGTATGTGTTCAGTGACGGTTCGCTCTCGTCTAACGGCGCGATCGACACGACGACTGCGGGCCGTAACAAGGGCATGTGGACGAGTGACAACTCCTCGACGGCGGGCTCCTTTTTCCTCGTCTATAACCCGCCACGACTGGGTGGCCGACCGGTTCTCAACGGAGCCTCCGTGGACGACCAGCTGCGACACCAGCAGCTCGGCTATATGAGCGCCGATGGATCGGTTGCACGTGCTGCGACGCCGATGGCGAACAACGTCGGCCAGCTCGTCAACGCGGTCGTTCTGAATTACATGGCTTTGCATGACCAGGTGAACAACGGTGACTTCAGCGCGATTTACCAGAACCTTGGTCTGAGTCACGGTCTCGGTACCGACCTCGACCGCTTTGTCGCGTTCGAGTCGATCGCCAACAGTACTGTTCCAGTCCTGTAGATTTCAGAACAACAAATACCAATAACATGAGGTACCGGACACCGTATTCTCAATACGGTGCCCGGTACCTCATTTGCTATTTCGGGCATAATCGCGCAATGACAGAGCTTGCTGCCCTACTTGCCTGCCCGCGCTGCGACAAGACGCCGCTCGAACAATCAGATGACACCTACCGTTGCAAGGCGTGCGACATCGATTTTCCGTCACTGAACGGCATTCCCTGGATGTTTGCCGAACCACGAGCAGCGTTGGGTGAATGGCGCGGCCGTCTGCAGTTTGCGTTGCAGAAGCTCAGCCATGAGATTGCGGGGCTCGACCAGGAACTGGGTGACAAGAATCTTTCCGCACTGGCTCGGCGTCGTGTGGAACGTTACAGAAAGTGTGTCGAGTCGCATCGACGCAAACTCCAGAAACTGCTTCGCCCCGTTGACGTGCAGTCGCTGCAGGGCAACTATGAAAGCTACCTGGCGCTGCGCACGCGCCTGCCCGCGGATCAGGGCCTCAATACTTACTATGCCAATATTCATCGCGACTGGGCCTGGGGTGACGAGGAAAACAGGGCGTCACTGAAACAGATTCAAGCTGTGTTGCACGACCATGCCGACCTCGGCAATGTCCTTGTGCTGGGCGCCGGCGCCGGGCGTCTTGCTTACGATATCCACGTGAACATGGCGTGTGCGTCGACAGTCGCCATGGATTTCAATCCCCTGCTTATGCTCGTCGCCCAGGCGATGGCCAATGGCGAGCAACTGAATCTGTACGAATTCCCGATCGCGCCGCTCGCTCTCGAAGACGACGCCGTCCTGCGCAAGCTGTCTGCCCCGAAAGCGGCCAACGACAATTTCCACCTGGTACTCGGCGACGCATTGCGCCCGCCTTTTCCGGAAGACTCATTCGACACAGTCGTAACGCCGTGGCTAATCGATATCATCGCCGAAGATTTTCCTGTGCTGGTGGCGCGCGTCAATCGGCTGCTGAAAAAGGAAGGTCGCTGGGTGAATTTCGGTTCGCTGGCATTCTCGACTGCAAAACGAGCAGACCGATGCAGCCCCGAAGAAGTGAAGGCCATCGTTGCCGAAAACGGTTTCTCGGACCCATACGTTTCGCAGGCAACCATCCCTTACATGTGTTCGCCGGCAAGTCGGCATGGCCGTCAGGAGCGCGTTTTCACCTTCTCGGCCTACAAAGAACGCAACGCGACAAAGCCTGAACGCCACAGGGCATTGCCTGACTGGATCGTAAAGGGCAACGACCCGGTGCCGCTCACTGCGTCGTTCCGGCAGCAGGCCATGACGACGCAGATATACTCGTTCATCATGTCGCTTATCGACGGCAAACGTTCGATCAAGGAAATGGCGATTGTACTGGAGAGCCAGCGACTCATGACCAAAGAGGAGGCGGAGCCTGCGATCCGCACGTTCCTGACCAAGATGTACGATGACGCGCAAAAGCAAGCCGGCTTCTGATTCGCTGCGTGTCGACCGGTGGCTGTTTTACTGCCGGTTTTTCAAGACGCGCGGCAAGGCCACAACGGCTGTAACCGGTGGTCATGTTCGACTCAACGGTGAGCGCACGACTGCAGGCAGCAAGGTGAAAAGAGGGGACCGCATCGAACTCGTGCGCGATCGATTGCCCTACTCACTGGAAGTCATCGATATCCCCATGCGACGTGGCCCGGCTGCAGAGGCGCAGTCTTGCTACATCGAAGATGAATTGATCGTCCAGGAACGTGAGCAGCTAACGGCGGCCCTTCGCCAGGACCGCATGCTCATGCCAAAAACTGACGGTCGACCCGACAAGCACACGCGCCGCAAACTCAGGGAACGCAACCGAACGCGATAATGAATTACCAGGCCGCGGCACTACCTCGCAGACAGAGAGATCGAACCAGAGTCCCTGACCCGAATCTTGCGTCGCATGGCACCGGGGTCGAGGTTCGGATTAGTAACATGCAAATCGATCTCGAACGAGGGCAACCCGGTTCCGCCGTCAGAGGAAACAGCCCGAAACGACTGCACGCTGACACTTGGTGACTCATAGCCTGGCTGCATGCCGGCACAGCCCGCCAACTGCAACGCTATGAGAATAACGCGAGCAGTAGATTCGCCGGTGAGGGCGTGCGCACTTGATTCATTGTTGTTTCCTCAGATTCTGCGGCGAATGAATTCGGCGATCTTCACGATCGCCTGGCGGCTTTCAGGCATTTTGCCAACGAAAAACTGGAAGACGTGCCACATGTGCGGCCATACCTCCAGCTCAACGTCCACGCCTGCGTCCTGGAGGCCATCGGCCAGCCGCGTCGAATCACTCAACAGTATTTCGTGATCACCAACCTGGATAAGCATCGGCGGCAAACCCGCAACATTGGCGAACACGGGCGAAACCAGCGGATTCCGCCACTCTTTCTCGTCGGGACAGTAATACCGGGCAACGACCGGCAGGTCCTCCGGATTGAACCACGGATCGATGTCGGCCCTGGTGGTTACTGACTCGCCGCTGCCGGTCACATCCAGGAACGGCGACAGCAATACGGCCGCGGCCGGCAGGGGATCGCCAGCATGTCGCAGCGCCAACAAGGTCGCCATCGTCAGCCCGCCGCCCGCCGAGTCACCTGAAATCACGATGTCTTGTGGCGAATATCCTGCTTCGAGCAATGCCCGGTAGACGGCGACGGCGTCGTCAATTGCCGCCGGGAAAGGATGTTCCGGAGCCAGGCGATATTCGGGCAGAATCGCCGTGATGCCGGCTTCCCTGGCCATGTGACTGGCCAGCTGCCGATGGGTTCTGCGACTGCCAAGTATGTAAGCGCCGCCGTGCAAATAGAGCAGGATCTGGTCGGGGCGCGCACCCTTCGGGCGCAGCCAGTCCACATCGATGCCGGCCAGCTGCCCCGACTCCGCGCTGACCCCTTTCGAGACAACAAGGAAGATTTTGGCGAAGGTCTCGAGATGCTGCCGTGCGCGCTCAACCGGGACGTTCGGAATATCGAGCTTCTGCATGTAGCGGCCGGTTACCCAGCGGACTAATTTCGTGCGGCGACTTGTCATTGTGGTGTTACTGTAACGGAATCACGATTTGGAATCGAAAAAGGAACCCGGATGACTGCCTGCCTCAGAACCCCTGACAGCCGCTTCGGGAATCTGCCGGACTACGATTTCACTCCGCATTATGCCGACATCGACGGCATGCGCATGCACTATGTTGACGAGGGCCCGAGGGATGGCAGCATAATCCTGCTGCTGCACGGGGAACCGAGCTGGTCCTACCTGTATCGGCACATGATTCCTCCCCTTCGTGACGCCGGCCATCGGGTCATTGCGCCGGATCTCATTGGTTTCGGTAAGTCCGATAAACCGATGCGCAAATCGGACTATTCGTACGCCGGCCACGTAGCCTGGATGCGCTCGTTCATAGAGACACTCGACCTCACCGGCATAACGCTGTTTTGTCAGGACTGGGGCTCCCTGATCGGGCTGCGTGTCGCGGCAGAAAACGGGGAACGCTTTTCGCGCATCGTCCTGGGGAACGGTGGCATGCCGACCGGCGACGAGGACTTTCCCAGGGCGTTCAAGGTGTGGCGGGCGTTTGCGCGCTTCAGCCCCTGGTTTCCGATCGGCCGGATTCTGCAGTCGGGAACGGTCAAGAAACTGAGTGATGGCGAATTGGCTGCCTACGACGCGCCCTTTCCGTCATCCAGGTACAAAGCCGGCGCGCGGGCGTTCCCGATGCTCGTGCCCACCGAACCCGACAACCCCGCCAGCGACGCAAACCGCGTTGCGTGGAAAAAATTCGCAGAATGGAACAAGCCATTCCTGACAACGTTCAGCAACAGGGATCCAATAACACGCGGTGGCGAGCTGCCATGGCAGGAAACCGTGCCCGGCGCAAAGGACCAGGGCCACACGACCATAAGGAATGCAGGGCACTTCCTTCAGGAAGACAAGGGCAAGGAACTCGCCGAGATTCTGAAGCGGTTTATCGCTCGAGGTACTTGAGCTTGTCCGTGACGTCGCGCCACTCATCGGCATCTTCAGGCGGGTCCTTCATCTCCGTGATGACAGGCCATTCCTGTGACAGCTCCGCATTCAACTCCAGGAATTGCTCCTGGCCAGCGGGCAGCTCGTCTTCCGAATAAATCGCCTCGACAGGGCACTCGGGTTCACACAGCGTGCAATCGATACACTCGTCCGGATCGATCACGAGGAAGTTTGGCCCTTCGTGGAAACAATCCACCGGACAAACCTCAACGCAGTCCGTCAGTTTGCATTTGATACAGGCTTCGGTGACAACAAACGTCATGGTGCGTCTCTCTGTTTCTGGACCGAGTAAGCTATGCGAAGTCGGGCCGCTAATCAAGCCATGATCGCTGCCCGTGACAGCTTGTGCGTCGATTGCGTTAAACTCTCGGTCAAAGGCCCCATCAGGCACCCATACAATTTAGAATCTGATCATTATTCGTGAATAAAAACAACGATGTAGAATCCATCGTCATCCGACTTGCAGGAGACTCGGGCGACGGCATCCAGCTCATGGGCTCGCAGTTCGCCGTGTCCACGGCGCTCGCTGGCGCCGATTTCGCCACGTTTCCGGATTATCCTGCGGAGATTCGAGCGCCCACTGGGACGACATTCGGAGTATCCGCATACCAGATCAACCTTGGTGGCGGCCCAATCACGACACCCGGCGACGCCCCCGAGGTATTGGTGGCATTCAACCCGGCCGCCCTCAAGGTCAGCCTGCCAATGCTGGACAAGGGTGCGCTGGTCGTCATCAACAACGATACGTTCACTGACCGCAATCTGGCGAAGGCGGGCTACGATAACGACCCGCGCGAAGATGGCACGCTCAACGATTACCAGGTCGTCGCTGCTGATATCAGCCACCTGAATCTCGAAGCGGTCAAGGAATACGGCCTGAGCAGGTCGGAAGGCGGTCGCTGCAAGAATTTCTATGCACTCGGCATGTTGCTCTGGATGTTCGACCGGAAACTTGGGTCCGTCGAGGAGTGGATCAGGCAGCGGCTGGCAAGCAGCCCGATCATGCGGGACGCCAACGTCAAGGCATTGCATGCAGGCCATGCTTTCGGCGAAACAGCTGAACTTTCGGCCAACCTGGCCCAGATAAAACTGCCAGTGGCCGAAATGGAGCCTGGCGAATATCGCAGCATTACCGGCGCCGAAGCGCTCGCCCTCGGGATCGCCGCCGCAGGCGAACTTGCGGATCGACAGGTCCTGTTCTGTTCTTACCCGATTACGCCAGCCTCACCGCTGCTGCATCGCCTGGCGCACCTTGCCGAACTCGGCGTCGGCACATTCCAGGCGGAAGATGAGATTGCGGCGATTTGTGCCGCCATCGGTGCGTCGTACGGCGGCATGATCGGCGTCACGTCGAGTTCCGGCCCGGGCATCGCGCTGAAAACTGAAGCCATGGGACTCGCGGTCAGTGCCGAATTACCGCTCGTCATCGTCAACTGGCAGCGCGGCGGTCCGTCGACCGGACTGCCCACCAAGACGGAGCAGTCGGACCTGTACCAGGCCGTTTACGGCCGAAACGCGGACACGCCAATACCGGTGCTGTCCGCCTCAACATCGGGCGAGTGTTTCGACATGGCTATCGAAGCTACCCGGATTGCATTACGACACATGACACCGGTCATACTGCTCGCGGACGGCTACCTGTCCAACGCTGCCGAACCCTGGCGCATTCCGGATATTTCTAGTTACGACCCGATCATTACGAACCCGGTACCCGACACCGATGACAGTGCACAGCGCAAGGCCTTCACCCGCGACCCGAAAACGCACGGTCGTGCATGGATAACTCCCGGCATGCCCGGCCTGATGCACCGCATCGGCGGCTTGGAAAAAGACATCGAGTCCGGACACATTTCCTACGACCCGGCCAATCACCAGCGCATGACAGACTTGCGTACCGCAAAAGTGGAATCTGTCGCCGATTTCATCGACGACCAGGCAATCGAACACGGCCCGGATAGTGGTGACCTGGTCGTCGTTGGTTGGGGCTCGACTTACGGACCGATTTACCAGGCTACTCGAAAAACGGACACCAGCTTCATTCACTTACGGCACCTGAACCCTTTGCCCAGGAACCTCGGCAAGCTGCTCGCGCGCTTCGACAAAGTGCTTGTCCCCGAGATGAATGATGGTCAGTTGATCACATTGCTGAGAGCCAGCCTGCGCGTCGAGCCGGTACCTTTCAACAAGGTGACAGGACAGCCGTTTTTGATTCGGGAGCTTGTCGAAAAAATTGAATCGCTGCGAGGCGCATCGTCATGACCGACAAACTCACAGCGAAAGACTTTGCGACATCGCAGGAGGTCCGTTGGTGCCCAGGCTGCGGCGACTACGCCATCCTCAAGTCGGTGCAAAAAGCACTTGCAGAAAACGGTGCGGATCCCGCGAATACCGCCTTCGTCTCGGGTATCGGCTGCGCGGCGCGCTTCCCCTACTACGTCAACACCTACGGATTTCATACGATCCACGGGCGCGCGCCGGCGATTGCCACGGGTCTCAAGCTTGCCAGACCCGAGCTCGATGTCTGGGTTGTGACAGGCGACGGTGACAGCATGTCCATCGGCGGCAATCACATGATGCACGCGCTGCGCCGCAATGTCGGACTGAAGATCTTGTTGTTCAATAACGAGATTTACGGTCTGACGAAAGGGCAGTTCTCACCGACATCGCGTATTGGAACCAAATCGCCCTCGAGCCCCAAAGGCTCAGTGGACACACCGGTATCGCCTGGCCAGTTCGCGATGGGATGCGGAGCGCGTTTTTTCGCGCGTGGCATCGACACGGACAAGGTCGGCATGAGTGATGTCTTGCACCACGCGCATGCCTTCGTCGGCACTTCGCTTGTCGAGATATTTCAGAATTGCATCGTTTACAACGAAGATGTGTTCGCAGACTTCACCGGACGCCAGAACGCGGCGAACACGCAGCTTCACCTCAAGCATGGCGAACCCATGTTGTTCGGAGAGGCCAACGCCAGCGGCATCAGCTTCAACCGGGAAACCTGGTCACTTGAGGTCGTCGACGCAAGCAGTTCACTCGATGAGGTCCTGGTGCATGACGAGGGCAATGCCATCGTCGCACGGATGCTGATCGATCTGCACTTGCCGGTCGCATTGGGTGTCATCTATCGGCAGCCCGCGGTCAGTTACGAGGACTCGTTCTACGGACACCACCCCTCGCGCATGGAGCGCACCAAGAGCGTCAGGGATTTTATCAAGGGACCAAGTAGCTGGACTGTAGAATAGCCGGCGGCTGACTCGCAGCGGTGCGCGTGCAAGCACCGTATCAGATCAGACTTTTTCCCACGCACCGTCTCTGACAATAGCATCGCCATCTTCTTCCAGCTTAAGCAGATGCGCCAGCAGAGATCGTTCCGCCAGGTTGTAGAGTTTCTTGTCGATGTCCGTGTAGACATGCGGCACAAGCTCGTGGGTTGTGAGCCCGGGATTGGCAGCCAGCGCCGCAGTGACTTTCGATTCCCGCTCGAGACGATGGTCGATGATCCAGTCGATCGCCCGTTCAGGGTTGCGAATCAATTCGCCATGCCCGGGCGCCAGGGCATCGCATTCGAGTCGCCGCACACGCCTGAGTGACTCGATGTATTGCTTCATGTTGCCGTCAGGCGGGTTGATAACCACGGTCGAGCCATCGATAACATGATCACCCGTGAACAGCCAGTTGCAGTCCTTGTGCAGCAAACAGACGTGATTTGAGGCGTGGCCCGGGGTATGAACCGCCTCCAGGACAAATTCGTCCGTTTCAAGTTTTTCGCCGTCGTGCAGGAACGTGTCTGGATGGAACGTGTCGTCCTGGTGTCGCCCCTCGGGCGCGGGCCTGCCTAGCACAATCGCTCCCGTGATCTCCGCCAGCACGCTGGCGCCCGGAGAATGATCCGGATGCGTGTGCGTTGCGAGTATCCAGCGAATCGGAGCCCCTGCAAATTGCATGATCGCCTCACGGTGGCTCCTTATATCCGGGCCCGGATCGAGTACTGCAATTTCTTTTTCGCCAAACAGGTACGTATTGGTCCCCGGCCCGGTCATCATCGACGAGTTCGGCGCAACGAGTCGCCGAATCCCCGGCCTTAACTCGGCGAACGGCTCCATTTTTGGTCCGAACGTACTCAAGTTTCGTAGCCCGGATAGTCTTTGTCGCCGGGAAGGACAACCTCCTTCCTGCCGTTGCGCTCGACCACCATCGGCGCCATCGTAGTGACACCCGACTCGACACGGGATGCTGCCCACTCGATGAGGGCTTCATAAGTCTTGTGGCGCGCGATACTCTCGAGTGACTTAATCGTCGGAAAATGCAGCTTCGCCCGGCCATCGCTGCCCGCTTTCAGTGTTTCATTCGCCGTGGCCCAGCAAGACTCGGTCAGCTCGCCGCCACAGTGGCTGGCGTGCTGGCCATTCGGCAACGCCGCAATAAAGAACCTCGTCGAGTACCGCCTGACCTGCGTTGGCGGCGTGATCCAGTGAGCGAAATAGTGCAACTCGCCACACTCGAGTTGGAGCTTGTTGCGCTTCACAAAATCGGCCCAGTTGTCACTGCCATCGTTCAGCGCATCGCGCGCCGCATCAGGCCCTTCTGCAACCCTGTCAACGTCCGACAGCAGGACGCCGGTTTCTTCGAACAACTCCCGAATTGCCGCGCTGTAGTAGTCGAGACCCTCGCCGCTGGTACCCAGCCGCGCATCGGCCTCACGAGCGGTTAATCCCCCGCAATGTGCGTGAACGGCCTTGTCCTCAGGATCAATGACACCGCCCGGAAATGCATATGCCGCACCGAACGATGAATCTGCATGCCGCCTCACCATGAACAGCTCCGGCTCGCCTGTCCCTGCCCTGACGAGCACGACTGTCGAGGACGGCCTGGCATAGGGAATGTCACTCAACGGGCGCTATCTCCGGGCTGCCTGTCTCCACGTAGTTCTTGAGGCGATTCAGTGCCTCGCCCAGGACATAGTCGACGGCTGGCGCAATCTGGTCCAGGCCGTCTTTGCTGTAGCCACCAACCGCATACGTGAAACGCACGCTCGCGCCGCCCTCGGCGTCCTCGAATTCCCAGATCATGTTGCCGTCGACACCCATAAGCCCGAGCGGCCCAAGCGCACCAGTCATGCGCAGCAGGTTGGTTGGGTTAACCATGGTAACGACGAGGTGCACAACACCGGCTTTCTCACCGAGCGTTTCGCAGAAACATCCCTGTGGCTCCGACTGAATGCTTAAGCGCGCCGCGTCACCCGAAATAGTGTGATCCGAACTCCACCAACTGCCGACTTCATTTACCGCAGCGATCCATGCCTCTGCCCGGCTGGCATCAACCGCCACTTCGTTAACCGTTGTAAACCCATTGGCAGCCGAATCCGTAACTTCGGCCACCGCCAGCGGCATGATCGCCAGCATCAGTGCAACGAGCATTGCTTTTCTCATATCGGCCCCCAGAAAAACCAGACCCTAGCTTACCGCAATCTTGCTAACCTTCATTGATGGAAGACCTGCGCGTCGTATATGAAAGCACCAATCGGCAAAGTTGTTCCGATCGGGCACTCGTTCTGGCATCTGTACAGATTCCCTATCAACTGATGGATGACGGAATGAGCTGCGTACTCGTCGTGCCGGCAGAGTACTCTCCGAGGGCGGCTGAAGAATTGCGACTCTACGACGACGAAAACCCGCCGGTTCGTCCAAAGCCACGCAAACGCATTGTTTACCAGGATGCGTTGCCGGGCGTCATTGGCTACGTTCTCGTTGTCTGCGTGGTGGCCTGGCTTGCCGGCTATTCATTCTTCGGGAGCAACTGGTTCGTCGCGGGTCGCGTCGATGGGACTCTGATTCGCGATGGCGAGTGGTGGCGGACAATTACCGCACTGACGCTGCACTCCGGTGTGCGGCATTTACTGGGCAATCTGGTCTTCGGCGTTTTCTTCGGCATTTTTGCCGGGCGACTGCTGGGGTCGGGCGTCGCGTGGCTCGCCGTGGTCGTTGCCGGAGCGTTGGGCAACACGGCGAACACACTGCTTCTCGATTCGACCCACCGCTCAATTGGCGCATCAACGGCGGTATTCGCCACGCTGGGCATCCTCGCCGGTTATGTGTGGCGCGGACAGTTGATGGCTCAAGACCGCTGGTCGACCCGCTTCGGCCCGATCATCGGCGGCCTGGCGCTGCTGATGTTCACGGGGACTGGTGATGAGAATACCGATATCGGCGCTCACCTGCTGGGCTTCGTCTGTGGATTCGCGACCGGCATGTTGCTGACCGTGATTGGCAGGATGCCTGCACCACCCCGAGTTCAAAAGGCCGCCGGTGGTGTTGCAGTCGGTCTCATTGCCGTTTCGTGGTTGATCGCGCTGCAGGTCTGAAAAACTGCCATATTCATGTAGAATTCCGCCGGGGAATTCTTGAGGCCTCAGCAGCCAACAATGAAAAAAACTCTGCTGTTTCTTTTGATGCTCGCTTTAATCGGGACGCTGGTTCTCTGGGCGCGCTACGGCGGCGGCCAGGAGTACCCCGACCTGTCGACTGCGCCCATCCTCAACGCCTCCTCGTTGGAGGAGGTCGTCACTTATGCGGAACCAGTCGGCAATGTTGCCGTCAACCAAGATGGACGAATCTTCTTTACAGTCCATCCCGAGTCGCGACCGACAGGAAACAAACTACTCGAGTATGTTCGCGGTGCAGCGATACCCTATCCATCCGGCGCCGCACAGGCGGAACTGTTTGACACCGTCCTGGGTGTCGCAATTGATCGCTTCAACCGCCTGTGGACGATAGATCATGGAAACCACGGCCTGCGTCCCGCCCGCATAGTCGCCATCGATCTCGACACGAACGAGGTATTGCGCAACCAGGCACTATCCCCCGACATAGCACCGGCCGGATCGTTTTTGCAGGATCTGCAGGTGTCTGCCGACGGCAACACGATCGTGATCGCCGATGCGAGTTTCTGGCGCAAGTCTCCGGCGATCGTCGTGTATGACGTCGAGACCGGTAAAGCCAGGCGTGTCCTCGAATCGCACGCGTCAGTGTCCGCGGAGAATTACGTCATACGCAGCGGCGAACGTGCAATGAAATTTTTCGGTGGCGTGGTGGCACTGCGAGGCGGCGTCGATGGCATTGCACTTGGCCCCAAATGGCTCTACTACGGGGCGATAAGCGGCTCCGGGTTGTACCGGGTCTTGCTGAAAGACCTGCTTGATGAGAGCCTGCCCCCAAGTCAACTCGCAAACCGGGTCGAGCGAATCAGCGACAAGCCACTCAGCGATGGCCTGAGTATCGATGTCGAGGGTAATATATACATCACTGATGTCGAACACGGCTCGATCTTCGTCACGGGTGCTGGCAAGAATCTGAAAACCCTGATCCAGGCACGCACCTTGCGCTGGCCGGATGCACTGTCATTCGGACCCGACGGTTACCTGTACATCGCCGACAGCGCACTCGCCGAGCTTATCTTGCAATCGCGCGAGCACATCGACGCCCAAGGGCCTTACCGGATCTTCCGGTTCCGACCTGGCGTCGACGGTGTTCCCGGACAATAAAAAAGGAAAAATAAATGGAAGAAGCAAACAACATCGCCGCTGGGTTCGACTGGAACCAGATTCTGGATTTCATGAAGACGCAGGGCGGTGATCTCGCGATCAACGTCGCGATCGCCATCGCCATCTTCTACGTCGGTAAGCTGGTCGTCGGCCTGATTGTGCGTGGCATGCGCAAGGTCATGCGGCGCCAGGAAGTCGACCAGACGCTCGAGACCTTCGTCTGCAACCTGGTGCGTATAATCCTGATGGCCGTCGTCATCATCGCGGCGATCGGCCAGATCGGCATTCAGACGACATCGTTCATCGCCATCTTCGGTGCCGCCGGCCTCGCCGTCGGCCTCGCATTACAGGGGTCGCTGTCGAATTTCGCGGCCGGCGTGCTGATCGTGCTGTTCCGTCCATACAAAGTCGGCGACTTCGTCGAGGCTGCGGGCATCGCCGGCGTCGTCGAGCAGGTACAAATCCTGACGACCATTCTCAAAACCGGCGATAACAAGCAGATCATCGTACCGAACGGCCAGATCATGGACAGCATCATCACCAACTATTCGGCCAACGATAAACGGCGCGTCGATATGGTCGTCGGTGTGAGTTATGACGACGACCTCGACAAGGTCCGTTCGACGATCGAGGAGCTGGTCGCCGCCGACGAGCGTATTCTTGCCGAGCCAGCCTGCACGATCGCTGTTTCAGCGCTGGCCGACAGCAGCGTCAACTTCGTTGTACGCCCGTGGGTCAATACGGCCGACTACTGGGGCGTCATGTTCGACCTGACCGAAGCGATCAAGAAGCGCTTCGACAAGGAAGGCATCTCCTTCCCGTTCCCGCAACAGGATGTGCATTTGTACAAGGTGGACGATTGAGATCGATATAGAGAAAACAACGCCCGGTTGGTCGCGGCCTACAGTGAGGCGGCGACCTGACCTGGATTTTTTGGCTGCGGTGCATCCAGGGCCGCGAATTTCGCATCTCCACAAGTGTAGGACCATTATTTTTCTTGGAGAGAAGTATGGACGGTATATTTGGTCTCGCAGCACTGGGATTCTGGCTATTTGTAGCTGCTGCTGCGGTCGGCGGTATTTGGGATGGCGTGCGCAAGCGCGACGCCGAACACGAAACACTGCGGCGCATCATCGAAAGCGGTAAGACACCGGACCAGCAACTCATAAACAAACTGCTGGGAACTAACAAGGCCCCTGAAAGAGACCTCAAAGTTGCCGGCTTAATCGTTTTGTTTGTAGCTCCTGGTCTCGCAGCCATGGGCTGGTTTATTGGCCTCCGAACTTCCAGTGCGTTTATGCCAATTTTTGGTGCGGCCGTACTTGTCGGTTTCGTCGGAATCGGCCTGCTTGTTGCGGCCCAGTACATGGCTCGCGCACGCCGTGAGGAAGATCAAGGAAATAACAACCCATTCGGCTAATCGATTTGCACTACACATCCGACTTTTTTGCGAAGAGTCCGGAGTCGGTGCTTGTCGGGCTGTCACGGACTGGAAACAGAGACGCATTCGCCGAATTAATGGCGCGACGCCAGGCGTGGATTCGCAACCTGATGCGCCGTTGCAGCGGCGACCCCGCGCTTGCTGACGACCTGGCACAACAGGTTTTTACACAAGCGTGGCGATCGATTCGACACCTGCATAACGCCGACCGTCTTGGACCGTGGCTAAAGCGCATTGCGATCAATATGTGGTTGCAGCACAAACGCAAAAACGATCCTTTGAGAGATGCCGATGAACATCGTGAGACTGACTCGTCGCACAAGGATACGGCCAGCGTTGCCCTCGACCTGGACCGTGCGCTCGCGACGCTCACGCCTGATGTACGCCTTTGTATCGTCCTGAGTTACCACGAGCGCATGACACACCGCGAGATCGCTGAGTTCACGAAGCAGCCTCTCGGCACAGTCAAATCGCACATCCGTCGCGGCACGAAGAAGCTCCAGGAAGAACTGGCGGCCTATGCAGAACCTGAGAAGGAGATGAAATGAGCACCTCTGAGGACCCCAACCTGCTGGAACTGTTCTCACAAGCTGAACAGGATTTTCAGGATGACTCGTTTGCAGAGGACGTCCTGCAACAGATCGACCGCGAGCGGCGCAAGACGCTGCTGCTCTGGTTCGCGCTTTTTGTACTGGCTCTCGCAGGCCTTGCCTTGCTTGCGTCACCTGCAATCGCAACCATCGCCATGGCTACGCGATTGCTGCCTGTTTCGCTGGTTGAGGTCGAGACCGAATGGCTGCGGCTCCTGCTGTCGCCAATCAACAGTGTGGCAGCTGCAATTGCCCTCGCTGCACTCGGCATTCGCAAGTTCTTCCGCTGGATCTTGCGCTAGTTCGCATTCATCTTCTTCACTCCGTACAAGCCAGAATTGACGTTTTATTTATGGGTGCGACAATTTTGCTGGTGACAAGGGCAAATCAAGCAAAAGCCTGAGACGCAAAGCCACGGGTTATCGCCTCTTCTGCGGCTTTCCCGCCGCCCAAGACCCAGGATCGCCGGGCTGCCGCCATTGCGGACCAAACATGGAGCCGCAAAGGAGGAATAATGAGAAAGTCATTCTTCGTCGCACTATCGACGGTGCTACTCGTTTGCGGCTGCTCTACGGCACCGACGATGAGAGATGTCGAGGAAATCGGGCCGGATACGCGGATTGTATTTGGCAGTACCGAGGTCTGGGTGGATGATGAACAGGAGACCTGGGGCACCAAGTTCACCGGGCATAACTACTTCTACCTTCTCGTCCTGCCGCCGGATTCGACCGAAGCGATCAGCTACCGCCTCGATAAGGACGGCGTTTTCTTCTGGACACTCGAGCCGGGTGAGTACACGTTGCTGGGCTATTACTGGCAGAACCTGCAGACTGTCCGCTCAGGGCATATTGGCGCGAAATTCGTCGTACCTGAGGATGGTCCCGACGTTTATCTTGGATCAATCGTATTCAGCGGCAACGTCATGTACCTGCAACCCAAACTCGAAGACCGTTTCGAGCAGGTCAGCGCACTGTACGACGCCCAGTTCGCCACACGGCGAGAAACCGCGGTCAAACAACTCTTTGAGCCACCACAAGACATCGGCCACTTCGCCAGCGTTAGCGGACAGTGCCACGATGACTGGAAAATCGAGTGCACGAAGCGCTTTCGTGGCGTTACCCCGATTACTCCCGCAGTCTCGCAATCGGGATTTCCCGAGACGGATTCGACACTACCTGAATTTCGTTGGCAAGCCTGCGGAAGAGAAGACGTCAGCTACGACCTCGTACTGTATGAGGCAGCCACGTTCAATATCGGCGGTGCCCTGGTACCACAATACACACGCGGTCGCATCGTCACATACGTCGAAGACATCAAGGAACCGCGCTGGCGACCCGATGCCGCTCTGCGACCGAACACGCGCTACTACTGGTCTGTTCGCCTCCGTGATGGCGGCACCGTTTCGCGGTGGTCGACATTGAGTCATTCGACGTTTCTGCTCATATACGCAAGTTCGGGATACGGACAGTGGTTCCAGTTCAAAACGAGCTAGGGTGGTGGTATTGGCAAAATGGAAATTATATCTAACACTATGCAATATATAATTGACATTATGGTGGGTATAGATTACTTTTCCCTGCATGCAAGAGCAGAACTCGCCAAACCGGCTCAAACTCGCCAGGGTTGAACGCAACCTCACCCAGGCCGAACTTGCCGACCTGGTCGGCGTCACCCGGCAGACCATCGGCCTTATCGAAGGTGGTGGCTACAATCCGACATTGCAGCTCTGTATTCGCCTGGCTCGCGCGACCGGCAAGTCCCTGGATGACCTGTTCTGGAACCGAGGAGAAGAATGATGTTGTTCCACCCGACGCATATTGATGAACGCCAACGCGACACGACGCGCTACGCAGCAGCGATCTGGCTCGGAGTAACCCAGCTGTTGCTCGTCGGAGTCATCTTTTACCGCCTCTACGTCCTTGGGCAGCCGGACGAGCAGATTCGTGATTTCCAGGCCGTCCTCGCCATTTCCCTGTTTGGCTACATGGGCCTGCAGCTATTCCTCGGCGGCATCATGCCGATACCGACCTGGAAAGGCGCTGTCCTGTTCTACGTCATTTTGGCGAGCGCAATCTCAACTGTCTGTCTCGCGATCTATGGC
>JBFFOS010000024.1:0-24372 GCA_041574375.1 Woeseiaceae bacterium | reverse complement strand
GCAATTAAGGCAGTCCGGATACTCGGGCAGTTGCGCGTCGTCGGTACCCATCGATCAGGCTTCGGCGCTCTTTTTCTTGCTCGTCTTCTTGGTGGGGGCTTTTTTCCTTGCCGCCGGAGCGTTCTTGCTCGTTTTCTTTTTCGGTGGCTTCTCGGCTGGCGGAGGAGCGCTATCCGCAGGTCGGCGCACCATCTCTTCCGGCGCGAAGTCGTCGACATCAAGAAGCGCTGATACCTTCTCGTGGTAGTCGCGAAGGCTGTTTGCCTCGGCTTTGCTGATTACCTGTGCCTTTTCGGCTTCGTCGATCTGCAGACCGAGGTAGTCCGAATCGATCAGACCTTCCTTGCGGGCCTGGCGCAGGCGCTTCTCGAGCGGGCCATGTTCCTTGGCAAGTTCAAGCGCTTCCTGCAGCTTGCCGAGCGGATTGCCGGGTTCGAGCGTGGTGTACGCATACTCGCTGAGTCGTTCACGCGATTCGCCCGGTGTGGTTACGAGATCGACGACGCGGCTGCCGATTTGATCCGACGGGTTCTTGTAGGTTCGTCCGCGCGGGAACATGAAGAAGCGTAACAACCAGGACACCGGGCGGTTGGGGAAGTTGAGCAGGAATTCATGCAGCGATTCCTGCGCCTGATACATGAGCGTGCGGACAGACCATTCAACCAGCGGCAGATCCGTGGCGCGACGTCCCTGGTTTTCGAAATGTTTGAGTACGCAGGACGCCAGGTACATCGCACTGAGGATATCTCCAAGTCGCGCGGACAGCAGTTCGCGCTTCTTGAGGTCTCCGCCGAGCGTCAGCATCGCAAAGTCTGAGGCCAACGCGAATGCGGCGCTGTAGCGATTGATATTCTGGTAGTAACGACGCGTGGGCGTGTTCAGCGGGACCTGGCTGAATTTCGCATGTGTTAACGCGAGGAAGAACGAGCGTGCCACGTTGCTGATGGCGTAGCCAATATGGCCGAACAATGCATCATCGAACTCGATCAGGCCACGATCCAGATCTTCATCACCAGCCGCCTGCAGCTCGCGCAATACGAACGGGTGGCAGCGAATCGCCCCCTGACCGTAAATGATCAGACTGCGGGTAAGTATGTTTGCGCCCTCGACCGTAATCGCGATGGGTGTCGCCATGTAGCCGCGGCCGAGGTAGTTATTGGGGCCCATCATCACGCCCTTGCCACCGTGCACATCCATCGCGTCGTTCGCGACCTTGCGGCTGAGTTCGGTGCAGTGATACTTGAGAATCGCAGATGGCACCGCTGGTTTCTCGCCCTGGTCAATGGCGCCAGACGTCACTGATACGGCCGAATTCATGATGTACGAGTAGCCGGCAATGCGCGTTAACGCTTCGCCCACGCCCTCGAAACTTGCGATCGGCGTATTGAATTGCTTGCGGATCATCGCGTACGCGCCGGTCGCGTATGAAGCGGCCTGCCCACCGCCGGAAGCCGTCGACGGGAGTGTAATCGCGCGGCCAACGGACAGCAGTTCGACCAGCATCTTCCAGCCCTTGCCTGCCATTTCAGGTCCGCCGATGATGAAGTCGAGAGGTACGAATACGTCTTTGCCTTTCGTCGGGCCGTTCATGAACGCAATCGACAATGGATCATGGCGTCTGCCGATCTCGACGCCTTCGATGTCGGTGGGAATAAGAGCAGCTGTGATGCCGTACTCGTCCTCGTCGCCCATCAGGTGATCGGGGTCGTAAAGCTTGAAGGCGAGACCCAGTACGGTCGCGACCGGGGCAAGCGTGATGTAACGCTTGCTCCAGTTCAGCCTGATACCCGTGATCGTCTTGCCTTGCCACTTGCCTTTGCACACGACACCGGTGTCGATGAGAGACGCGGCATCTGAGCCGGCTTGTGGTGACGTCAGCGCGAAACAGGGGATTTCCGAACCGTCGGCGAGTCCCGGAAGGTAGCGATCTTTTTGTTCGTCAGTGCCGTAATGCAGCAGCAGTTCGGCGGGCCCCAGCGAATTCGGCACGCCCACAGTGCTCGATGCAACGGCGCTGCGGCTTGCAAGCTTCTGGATTACCACTGAGTTGGCGTATGCCGAGAACTCCAGGCCACCGTATTGCCTGGGAATGATCATCGCGAAGAATTTCTTCTCGATGATGTAGTCCCAGACCTCTTTCGGCATGTCGCCGATCTCGTGGTTGATTGCCCAATCGTCGATCATGCGACATAGCTCTTCGCACGGTCCTTCGATGAACGCCTGTTCTTCCTCGGAAAGCCTTGGCGCCGGGTAGGACATGAGCTTGTCCCAATCGGGCATGCCGGAGAACAGCTCGCCGTCCCACCAGACATTGCCTGCCTCGAGTGCCTCGCGTTCGGTCGAGGACATCGACGGCAGCATTTTCCGATAAATCGCGAGCAGTGGTTTCGTGATTTTCTCGCGGCGTACTTCAACGAGATTTGGTACGACCAGGAGGCCGAACGCAAGCCACAATAGAATCAACCACCACCAGGCACCGCTGCCGAACACCGTGTAGACCGCCAGGGCAATGCCCGTCGCAATCGTGGATGTACGCAGATCGATGCGCTGGTACGCGAGATAAATGCCGCCGCCGATAAACAGCAGGGCCCAGAACAAACTGATGACAAAACCGGACACAACGAAGATCCTTTTACATAAAGACGCTCAGCAATAAGACTGCTGACTTATACTTTATAGGAGTTCCTCGATCGCGGCACGCTCCTCACGAAGCTCCACCTCGGTTTTGTCCATTCGTTCGCGACTGAAATCATCTATAGAGAGTCCCTGCACAATTTCATAGTCGCCGCCGCTGCAGCGAACCGGATACGAGTAGATGATGCCCGGCTCGACGCCGTAACTGCCGTCGGCTGGTACTGCCATGCTGACCCAGTCGTCGGCCGGTGTGCCCAGCGCCCAGTCATGCATATGGTCGATGGCAGCCGATGCGGCCGATGCGGCCGACGAGGCTCCACGCGCCTGGATAATTGCGGCACCGCGTTGTTGCACGACCGGAATGAACTCGTCAGTGAGCCAGCCCTGGTCTGTCAGGTCAACGGCATTCTTGCCACCTACGCTGGCATGACTTATGTCCGGGTACTGCGTCGCTGAGTGATTGCCCCAGATAGTCATGCAACGAATGTCATTTACGTGGCCGCCTGTCTTGGCTGCCAGCTGCGCCATCGCACGGTTGTGATCCAGGCGAGTCATGGCCGTGAAGTTATGCGGGCTCAGGTCGGGCGCATTAGACTGGGCGATCAACGCGTTCGTATTGGCAGGGTTGCCAACTACTAGCACCCTGACATCACGGCTTGCATGATCGTTCATCGCTTTGCCCTGGACGGAGAAAATGGCCGCGTTGGCTTCGAGCAGATCCTTGCGTTCCATACCGGGACCCCGGGGGCGAGCCCCGACCAATAAAGCGTAGTCGGTGTCCTTGAAGGCGACGTTCGGATCGTCTGTGGCAACAATGCCGGCGAGGGTTCCAAAGGCGCAATCATCCAGCTCCATCACGACGCCCTGCAATGCGGGCATGGCGGGCGAGATTTCGAGCAACTGGAGGATGACAGGCTGATCGTTGCCGAGCATCTGGCCGGAGGCAATACGGAAGGCGAGCTGGTAGCCGATCTGCCCGGCGGCGCCGGTGATCGCAACACGAACGGGTGCTTTCATTGTGATATTCCTGGCTGGGTTTTTAGTAGAATTCCGGCCGCGATTTTAGCACCGGCTGGCCACCCAGACACTGCTGGTGACTACCTATCCGGGTCAGGCTCACGAAAATTGGGAAACTCGTTGAGCAGGGCGTCCAGTTCCTGCCTTGCGGCATCGGCGAGGCCGTCCTCTTTCAAGCCTTCGACGCATGAATACCAGGATTCGGCAGTAGCCCGGGCGGCAGCATCGCAATGTTCGGCCTGCTCCTTCTTCTCCGCTGGCGATGCGGCGGGACGAGCCTCACTGGCACGCAGGCGCACCGTTTCTTCGGTTTCCGGCAGAACGCCTGCACCGTCTGTCGCGACGTCCGGCATCTGAACGGCGCTTTCCATCGCCGCTGGCATGGCGCTATCTGCGCTCGGGGCCAGCGCCTTTCCCGCAGCCGGTGCGTCTGCGTGTTTGTTGAGCTTTCGGCTCACAATGTCCTCGTCTGTGGAGGTCACGGCCGCATCATGTGAGATGGCACGCACCTCCACTTTCTCGATGACAGGTGCCGGGGCGACAGGTATATCCTGGTACCGCGAGATTTCGAGTATGAAAGCCAGGCTCAAGCCAATCGTCGCCGCCCAGGCGACCGGCCGCAGCCAGCCGCGGACCCGTGCATACCGTGTGGGCACGTTGCTGGCAGCCATCTTGAGAATGGTGTCGTCCAGTTCAGGCGGCGTCGTTTCGGTCGCAAGGGCTCGGTAGGCTTCGGAAACGCGAGTGTCGCTGTTGTTCGTTTCAGTGGTCATGATTTCTCCGCCGGCTCGTCGATTGCCGCGCGCAGTTTGTTGACGGCGTAGCGCAGACGGCTTTTTGCGGTCTCCCGGTTGCAGCCCGTTGTGATGGCAATCTCGTCGACACTGAGTCCGCCTTCTTCGTGAAGAAGAAAGGCATCGCGCTGCTCGTCGGGAAGGGTTGCAAGTGCCCGCAACAGGCGTTCGCGAGCGAGGCTTCGCTCCGTTGATGATTCCAGCGTCTCGCCGGGGTCGCTGTGGAACTCGGGCTCGAGCGTCGTGTTGTTCGAGTGCCGCTTGTTGCGGCGCACGTGATCGATAAAACAATTGTGCGCCACGCGGTAGAGGAATGTCGTGAACTTCGCCGTTGGTCGGTAGGATTTCCGCGCATTGACAATTTTGCCCCACACTTCCTGAAAAATGTCTTCCGCGATGTCCCGGTGGCCGCAGAGTCGCAACAGGTATCGGTAGATGGCGTCCTTATGCCGGCGGTACAGAATGTCGAACGCCGCAACGTCGCCATCCTTGTAGCGCAGCATCAGGGCGCTGTCGTCCGGTGTGTGAACCATGGCTCGAATATAGGCGAGCACTGGCCGCCTGCATAGGGCAGTGGACCGGGTGGTCATGAATCGTGCATCGGTGGTCATCCATTCTCCTGCTCGCTCTATTGCTATAAACGGACGGCCGGCTGGCAGCGGGTTAAGAAAATGCGAATGGGGGGCTTGCAATTTTCGTCCTTAGTGTTATAGTCAACTATAACACCAATTCACCCATACCCTGAACGGGGGAGCCCGGGTCGGCCGGGAGATGAAAAATGAGCAGACTATCACCGTATGTTAATGAAATTGTTGGCTTTATCATCATGCTGCTGATGTTGATCGCCCTAATTTCCGGCCAGGTTAATGCGCCGGCATACAAATTGGCCGCGCTGAATGCGGCATATGATGAAGCAGCGAGAATTAGTCATATCCGTCTCGAAGACGACTAGAGTAGCGACGGAGCATTTGCGCCGGTCTATGTGACCGGCGCCTTTTTTAAGCGCTGAAGCGCCTTGAAACGAGCAGGAATTCCTTACCAATGGATCCGAAGTGGAATGAAGACCAGCCAATCTATCGTCAGTTACGCGATCGCGTCGTTGCGATGATCCTCGAAGGCGTACTGGGCGATGGAGATGCACTTCCCTCTGTCAGAAACGTGGCAGCCGAGTATCGTCTCAACCCCCTGACCGTGCTCAAGGGATACCAGGAACTCGTGGATGAGGGCCTGGTGGAGAAAAAGCGCGGCCGTGGAATGTTTGTGAACGAGGGCGCATGCACGCAACTTCTCAAGGACGAGCGTCAACGATTCCTTGAAAAGGAATGGCCGAAAGTGATGGCGACCATCGAGCGGCTCGAGCTCGACGTTGCCGAATTGCTGCAACAAAAACCAAGTAAGGAAGCAGGAGGGGATAATGACTAGCCTGGTCACCGCCCGCGGCGTTTCAAAGCATTTTGGATCGGTACGCGCTGTCGACAACGTCAGTTTCGAGATTGAAAAGGGCCGCATACAGGGTTTGATCGGCCCCAATGGCGCCGGCAAGACGACGCTGCTTAAGGCCCTGCTTGGCTTGACGGATTGCGATGGCGATTTATCGGTGCTCGGACTCGATCCTTTCAGGCAACGCAAGAAGCTGATGCAGAACATTTGCTTCATCGCCGACGTTGCCGTGCTGCCTCGCTGGATCAAGGTGTCGCAGGTTCTCGACTATGTCGAGGCAATTCACCCGAACTTTTCGCGCTCACGCGCCGAAGAATTGTTGCAGCAGACCAAGATCAAAAGGGACTCCAAGGTCAAGGAGCTCTCCAAAGGCATGGTCACCCAGCTGCATTTGTCGATCATCATGGCTATCGATGCAAGGCTGCTCGTGCTCGATGAGCCAACATTGGGTCTCGATATCCTGTTCCGAAAAGAGTTCTACGCAAACTTGCTGAACGACTATTTCGACGAGGAACGCACAATCCTGATTACGACGCACCAGGTGGAGGAAATCGAGAATCTGCTGACCGACATCATGTTTATAAATGACGGCAAAATTCTCCTCGACTCATCGATGGATTCGTTGAGCGAGAAATACATCGAATTGATGGCATCGGGTGAAGGCGCGCAAAAGGCGCGCGGACTTGGCCCGATCGCCGAAAGTGAAATGTTCGGCAAGGCAGTCATGCTTTTTGAAGGGGTTAGTCGTGATCACTTCGAGGGCCTCGGCGAGATTCGCATCCCGTCGGTTGCCGACCTGTTTGTTGCCAAAATCAAGGAGGCTCGCAGATGATCAATCATTATCTTGCATTGGTTCGACGCGAACTCTGGGAGCATCGTTCTATCTGGGTGACGCCGATTGCTATTGCCAGTGTCGTCACCTTAGGTACGCTGACAGCGCTGGTCTTCTCGGGCAAGTTCGCGCAGGAGCTTGATGTTGCGATCTTTGCTGCGCAGAACCTTGCAGGCGATACGGAGCGAAGAGTCGTACTGACTGGATTCTTCTTCGTCTCGTCCCAACTATTCCTGCTTGGACTCGGCGTGCTGACGATCTTTTACACGCTCGACTCGCTGTATGCGGAGCGCAAGGACAAGAGCATCCTCTTCTGGCGTTCGCTGCCGGTTACCGACGCTGAAACCGTAATTTCCAAATTGCTGACGGCCGCGGTGTTGATACCGGCTGTAGCGATCATAGGCATTATCGGTACGCATATTCTCAACCTGATTGTCACCAGCATCTGGGTGTCCATGAAAGGGGGCGATGCCGGCACGCTGATCTGGGGCTCGGTTCCATTTCTGGATAACTGGCTTGCCATGGCGATCGCTATCTTCGGGGGGGCTATCTGGATGTCCCCGTTCCTTGGCTGGTTCCTGTTTGTATCGGCCTACACGAAACGCTCGCCGTTGCTCATGGCCTTTCTGCCGCTGGTCCTGATTCCGATGCTTGAAGGTATATTTGCGCGTTCGACACACTTCGCTGAAGCCGTCTGGGGCCGTGGAGCAAAGATTCCCCTGTTTGCCGATCTGGATATAGAAGGGTTTTTCGACGACGGTCCACCCGAGATCACGAAGGAGATGATCAGCCTCTTGGCGCATATAGATCTTGGCAAGTTCTTCACGAGCGTCGACACCTGGCTGGGAGTCATCGTATGTGGATTGTTGACGACCGCCGCGATTTACGTCCGCCGCTTCCGTGACGAAAGCTGATCAACCTGTTCCGGGTTTGCTGCGGATATCGAATTTTCGCAGCTTGCCTCGAAACTGATGATAGCTCAGGCCCAGTAAATCAGCCGCCATACGCTGATTGAACCGCGCTTTTTCGAGCGCGGCACTCAGCAGGTCTACTTCCGTGTCGATCAACCGTTGCTTCAGGTCGGTTGGCAACAACGGCGCCTTACGACGTACTGATACTGCCCGGACCTTGGACGGTCCCTCGACTAATTTGAATGGAGAATCAAACGCATCGAGCACGATGTCGGCAATCGGTTGATTCGGGTCCCGCGAGCGATACACAGATCTCTCGATCGCAAATTTGAGTTCGCGGACGTTTCCAGGCCACTTGTTACGAAGTAATGCCGAAGACGCCCTCGGGCTGAAGCCAGGGAAGAGGCTCCATTTCAATTCACTCGCCATAGTGATCGCAAACGCATGGGCGAGCGGCAAGATATCCTCCACTCGATCACGCAGCGGTGGCACTGTTATCACGTCGAAAGCAAGGCGATCGAGCAGATCCTTTCGAAACCGCCCCTCGGCCGCAAGAGCCTGAAGGTCGGCATTTGTTGAGCCGACGATTCTGACATCGACCCGCAAGGTCTCATTGCCGCCCACACGCTCGATTTCTCCGTACTCAATCGTCCTGAGGATCTTCTCCTGCATTCGCAATGAAATCGTTGCCAGTTCATCCAGTATGAGCGTGCCGCCGTCGGCGCGTTCGAAATGGCCGATATGGGTTTTGACCGCGCCAGTAAAAGCGCCAGCCTCATGGCCAAAAAGCTCTGACTCGAGGATGGACTCCGTCAATGCAGCGCAGTTCACCTTGACAACCGTCTGTTCCCATCGATTCGAAAGGAAATGGAGCCGGGAGGCGATCAATTCCTTACCCGTGCCGCGCTCGCCCACGACGAGCACGGGTTTTGAAAGCGGCGCAGCCCGCGATACGTGCTCGAGCATTTCCAGGAATGCCGGGGCTTCGCCAATAATAGGTTGGGATTCAGGTGCCGTAGCCATGAGCCAATTTAGCCATAATCAGGTGGAAATAACTAATACTTAGCGAAAATAGCCAAATTGAAGTCCTCGCTACAAACCGCTGATGTCAAGAATATTTCATATATTACAACAACTTAATTGCAATTATCCAGGTTGGCACGAAAGCTGCAACGATACAGGTAGGTTTCACATGACAGAGGACGAAACATGGGTATTTTCACGAGATTCAGCGACATCGTGAACTCCAACATCAACGCGATTCTGGACAAAGCCGAGGATCCCGAGAAGATCGTACGGTTAATGATCCAGGAGATGGAGGACACGCTGGTCGAAGTTCGTTCGGCGGCTGCTCGCTCGATCGCCGACAAGAAAGACCTTAATCGCAAGATCGAGAGGTTTGACCACGAGAAGAAAGACTGGGACGAGAAGGCCGAACTGGCGATGCGCAAGGGCCGTGAGGACCTGGCCAAAGCCGCGCTGGTCGAAAAGTCCAGAGTCGCAAGCGCAGTCGATCTCCTCAAGGAGGATTACGTAGCGGTTGACGAGGGGCTGGCCAAACTCAACGAGGATATCGCGCGCCTCGAGGCAAAACTCGAGGACGCCAAGGCGAGACAGAAAGCGCTACTGGCGCGCCATAAGACAGCCAACAGCCGGCTGGCGGCTCGGAAAAAGATCCATGATTACAAGATCGACGACGCCATGCTCCGTTTCGAGGCGTATACGCAACGCATCGATGACGTAGAAGGCCGTGTAGAGGCTTATGACCTGGGATTGCCGAAAGACCTGAACCACGAGTTCGCGAGCCTGGAGGCAGAAGAGTCAGTCAAGAAGGAACTTGACGCCCTGAAAGCGCGAGTGGCAGCAGAGCGGCCAGCAGACGCCGAATAAGTACAGGGCATCCATGATAAGAATACGGAGGAAAGGATGAGTCGAGACACGTGGAATATTGACTATGGCCCTCTGCAAGGTTTGTATCGGGACCGTGAGAATGGCTGGATATTTGGCGTTTGTGCAGGCATCGCCGACCGGTTCAACTTCAATACGGGAACGGTAAGAGTTATAGCAGTGATTAGCCTGCTGTTGTTTTTCTGGTTAACCGCCGCCATCTATGCAGGACTTACCTTGTTGATCAAGGAGAAACCACTGGTCTATTCGGGTCGCCGTAGTGAGTTTGAATTCTGGCGGCGATATCATGGTGACGACTGGAGGCACTCATGAATTGTTGTGCAGGAATACGAGGACGACGCCTTTATCGTGACAGTGATCGCGCCGTGCTTGGTGGTGTTTGCGCCGGCCTCGCGACGCACCTCGGGTTTAACCTGAAGGTCACGCGGTTCCTGGCTATTGTTGCGTTCTTCTGCGCGATGCCAATTACAATTGTTGGCTACCTGGCCGCGGTGTTCCTGATTCCCGCCGCATCCTCGAAAACTTATGACGACGTTAGCAGTGAGGAAGCGCGAAAGGATAAGCTGCGCGAAGAAATCCTGAGGGCGAAGCCGACGGTCAACGAGGTTCGCGAGCGTTACAAGTCCATGGATGAGCGCCTCGCGAAAATTGAAAAGTACATAACGTCATCGCGGTATGAGCTCGACGAGGAATTCCGCAGACTTTAAGAATCAGCATAGGAACCCCGTCAATGAACACATTGTTTTATATCGTTTGCATTGTCGCGATCGTATTCACTGCGGATACCATTCAGAAGTATCTGAAGGTAAAGAGCCAGAAGAATGAGTCGGATCCGGAGCTCGAGGAGACGCTCGCTCAAATTGAACTCCTTGAAGAACGAATTCGAGTTCTCGAGCGAATTGTCACGGAAAATAAATTTGATCTGGGTCGAGAAATCGACAGGCTGAAGTAGCAAAGAAATTTTCGGTCAAAAAAAAGCCCGTCCATAGACGGGCCTTTTTCTATTCAAAGGTTTTTGTTACCTACTTGGGTTTTGCCTTGTAGGCTCTTACCTGAATGTTGAATTCCTCGGCGACGAGATTCATTTCCTCTACAGCCGCGTTGTATTTCTTGTTAAACATTTCTTCACGCTGTCGTGATGTTTCTTCATCAATCTCGCCGAGTTCGATAACGGCCTGGGCCTCTTCTGCCTCGATGCACGCCAGGTATGTATCCATGGTCGCCATATATTTCTTAACGTCTTTCTGGCCGGCAATCATTTCGTCCTTCGTTGCTGTTGTGCCGTTAGGCATGTCTACGCGTTGCGGGTAGTCACAGGCAAAAGCGCCCTGCGCGATAAATAGTAAGGCCACGGAGAAGGCCGTTTTTATTGTCTTGTTCATCGAATCTACTTTGTTGTGCCCGTTGCAACCAAATGTGCGCCAGGGTTTCAGTTTAGGGAGCCAATTTAAACATTTTGCCGGTTCCGAGTGAAGTCAGCCAAAAGATGTTTTTAAATCATGGGGTTGCAGTTGATGAAGTCGATTATCAAAGCTAGTGGCTGAACGAAATATGAATGACCGGACTAGGCAAACAGCGCGCGATGACTATCGGTTCCTTCTGCTTGCGACAACAATAATTCAAGGTAATTGTCCGCGCTCATCGGATCGCCGAACAAGAGGCCCTGAACATAAGTGCAGCCCAGTTTCTGGAGGAAGATGAGCTGTGCCTCCATTTCGACGCCTTCGGCTACGACATCCATATTCAGATTACGACCCATTTTAATGATCGTGTCGACGATAGTCGCATCATCGGGGTTGGTTATCACGTCGCGGACGAACGACTTATCGATTTTGAGCGTGCTGATCGGGAATTGCTGCAATGCGCTGAGCGAAGAGTAACCTGTGCCAAAGTCATCAATTGCCAGGTGCAGTCCGAGGCCATAGAGTTCGTCGAGCAACTTGATTGTCCGCTTCGGGTTTTCCATGAGCGTAGTTTCGGTGATCTCGAGTTCCAGCGATGTCGGAGAGATTTCATGGGCCCGGAATATTGAACTGATCCGGGCAATAAAATTCGGCTGCCGTAATTGCTTGAGCGACAGGTTGACCGACACGCGTCCCGGCGAACCAACGCTGCGCTGCCAGACTCGAAAATCTTCGCAGACCTTGTCGAGTACCCACTCACCGATCTCGATAATCAGGTTCGTTTCCTCTGCGAGCGGAATGAAGTCTGACGGAAGAATGAGCCCTCGTTCTGGCAGCTCCCAGCGAACCAGCGCCTCGGCGCCGAATACCTCTCCAGTTTCCAGGTTGTATTTGGGCTGGTAGTGGACGAGCAATTCGTCTCGCT
The DNA here is from genome assembly GCA_041574375.1 of Woeseiaceae bacterium. Taxonomy (GTDB): domain Bacteria; phylum Pseudomonadota; class Gammaproteobacteria; order Steroidobacterales; family Woeseiaceae; genus UBA1847. The sequence goes on along the minus strand of JBFFOS010000024.1, from coordinate 12,508 downwards.
CGAAGGCGCGTTTCAGTTTGCTCTTGGTCATCAGTCGTTCAACTGATGCCTCGTTCATCACCGGTTTGTAGAAGGCGAATACATTGCCGCCCGATTTCTTGGCGCTGTAAAGAGCCGCGTCTGCGTTGCGGATAAGATCAATGACATTTGGTGCGTCGTTCGGATAGTACGCAATTCCCATGCTGGCGGTCATGAAGACCTCATGCCCCTGGACAAAAAACGGGTCCGCGAGCCGATCGAGGAGCTTTTGTGCCAGTTGGCTCGTTTTCTTCTGCCCCGCCGTGTCTGGGCCCAGGCTATCGATAGTGATGGCGAATTCGTCACCGGCCAGACGGCCGATAATTGAATGATCTGGCAATGCAGCAGAAAGACGTTCGGCGACGGTTTCCAAGGTAGTGTCGCCCGCCAGGTGACCAAACGTGTCGTTGATTTCCTTGAAATGGTCTATGTCAACATAGAAGAGGCACAGAGGCTTGCCAGCGCGGCGGGCCCTCGCGATGTTGCGCTGCAGCAAATGCTGGAATTGCATGCGGTTAGGGATCTTGGTCAGCGCATCAATGCGAGCCAGGTAGCGGATACGCTTCTCGGCACGCCGCCGTTCCGTAATGTTCTGGGCAGCATAAATCCGGTTACTCGTGTCGCCGCCGTCGCTTTCCACAATCGAGCAGGTATAGGAAACCGGAATGGACTCGCCATATTTGCTTTCGAACACCGCTTCGCGCGGCAGCCTTGACGGAGCGTCATGGGCCAGAGATTGATTTTTCTTCTTGTTAAGGATGAAGTCGATGGACGTACCTTCAAGTTCCTCCTGCTCGTAGCCAAGAAGATGCGTCGTTGCCTGGTTGATACGCTGAATCTGGCCGTCATCGCTGGTCACGATGATCGCTTCATTCATGCCGGAGAGAATGCTGTCGACGTAGTCGCGCGAATGCGTCGTTGTGCGCAAGCGATCGCGCATGTCGTTAAACACGGATGCCAGTGCACCCAATTCGTCGCCGCCGGTCTCAGGTAACGGATCGCCAAAATCAGCGTCGCGGAACTTTTCCGCCTGGGCCTTGAGTTGGCGAATGCGCTTTGTCTGACCGCGGGTAATGAGCCACACAACAACAAGGGAAAGAATCAGAACGGCAAGTGTTCCTCCACCAATCCAGATGTAGCTGACACGGCGACTCTCATCTTCCCAAGCCTTCAGGCGAGCCGCGAAAGCAGCCAGTTCCGATTGCAGGGTGTCGAGCTCAAAAGATCCGGCCAGCACTCCAATTACTTTGCCATCGCGAGCTACCGGGTAGGTCAGGAGCAGTTGTTCTTCGAGCCAGGTCGTTTCGGTGACAATGATGTCCTGCGGATAATTGCCGCTGGACCATGTACTTCCCGCCGCTGAGGCGAGGCGGATTCCGTTGAATTCCGGATGCATGGCCAGAGCACGATTCAGTTGCTGTTGAATGGTTCTGGCGTCAATGTCGGTCAGATCGTCCGGCAGCCGGTCGGCAACAGCATGCAGGTCGGCCCGCGAACGACGCTCGAAACTGGCTTCGAGCAGGCTACGATGTTCCTCATAGCTTGCCGATTCAATCTGGTTCGCCAACCGCCAGTACTGGCCATAAAACAACGACAGCATTATCGCCGCGCCGGCGATGCCAAGCGCGGCTGCATGCAGTAATAGCCGTGGAAACCTGCTGCCGATCATATCGTCGTTATTGTTCGGCTGTTATCGAGATTATAGTGTAGCACCCCGACTCGGCAATGCGCGTTTCATTTCCGGTACGGAAAACAAATACGGGACGCATTACCCATTTACGGCAATGGCATTGGTCAGTCAGTCGTTCTTGGCGCGTTTCTCAACGAATTCAACAGGTTCGGGCTGAACCGTCGTCTTCATGATGCCCTCGACGACCGCGCCTTCGGCCACGGCAATTGCTTCGCCGGTGACCGTTCCGGAAATACGCGCCGAATTAGCGATCTCGACCTTTCCGTTGGCGATGATATCGCCTTCAACATGACCCGAGATAACGACGTTGTCGGCTTTGATCGTGCCCTGCCAGCGACCACTGCGCGCGAGAGACAAGGTTCCCTCGATTTCGCAGTCGCCATCGACTTCGCCGCTGACCTGGTAGTTGCCATTACCCGAGATCACGCCCGTGATTTTGCAACCCTCGTTTATCAGGGTTGGTGCGCCGGACGAACCGTCACGAAAGCGCCTGTGCTTTGAGTCATTCATGCGGCGTAGTCTACTGACTCGCGGTATCCATATCCAAGGGTTTCGATCGGCATGTTGATGTTGCGCATTGTCGTCGGCGCCCCGCAAGCTCGACGAGCCTGCGCTTCATGCATGTCTTTCGCGACGATCTTGGTGCCGCATCGGAAAGCGTGTGCGGGTATTGTGAAACGTGTCAGTGCCAGCAGGGCTGCTGTAACGTGTTTTGGCAGGCGGAGTCTGATCCTCATGGTCATATCGTTTCATGCTGACAGAAGGCATACGCATCGCAAGGCCTGCCAGGAGTGAATCTGAGGACCGGACGTACTGCGCCGGTTATGGTAAAACTGCAGCCAAATCCGTCGTGACGGGCCACTTCTAAAGGAATCAATTTTGAAACAGGGTTTTGAGCAGCGCCTGGACGCGGTTGCCACTGCCGGCAAGGACGTGCTGTGTGGCGGGCTGAGAGGTGTAGAAAAAGAATCCCTGCGTATTAGTCCTGATGGGTTTCTTGCCCAAACCCCTCACCCGGCTGGTCTTGGTTCAGCGTTGACCAACAAATACATCACGACGGATTTTTCCGAGGCACTGCTTGAATTCGTTACACCGGCCTTTTCGACGACATGGGAAGCGCTGCGTTGTATCTGTGATATTCACCAGTTCACTTATTCAAACCTTGGTGATGAAATGTTGTGGACGGCAAGTATGCCTTGCCGTATTCCAGCCAACCTGGAAATTCCGTTAGCGCGTTATGGCACGTCAAACGTCGGACGCATGAAAACGATATACCGACGTGGACTCGGGTATCGGTACGGACGCCAAATGCAGTTGATAGCGGGAGTGCACTTCAACTACTCCTTGCCCGAGACGTTCTGGCCTGCATACCGGTCAGTACTGGGTGGCGACGATAGCGCGAGAGAATTCCGTTCGGAACATTACTTGCGGATGATCCGTAACTTCCGACGCATGGGTTGGATTGTCCTTTATCTCTTTGGGTCCTCGCCAGCTGTATGCAAGTCATTCGCCGGTCCCGCAGCCAAACTGCCCTCGTTGAATGCTGACACCTGGTACGAACCGTGGGCAACATCGTTGCGCATGAGCGACCTCGGCTACAGTAATAAAAACCAGTCGCGCATCAATATCTCGCTGAACAGCGTGGACGAGTATATTCGCGACTTGAGTAATGCAATCTGCACGCCCGAATCTTCGTATGAGGAGATTGGCGTAAAGGTCGATGGGCGTTACCGGCAACTGAACGCGAACCTGCTGCAGATTGAAAACGAGTACTACTCGCCGGTTCGGCCGAAACGCATTGCGCGCTCAGGTGAACAACCGACAGCCGCACTGCGTCGTGCCGGAATCGAATATGTCGAGGTTCGCTCGCTCGATATCAATATGTTCGATCCTTCGGGCGTCAATCAGAACACGATGCGTTTTCTCGAAGCGTTTCTGATTTATTGCCTGCTCGAAGACAGCCCACCGCTTGGTGAGGAAGAAACCAGGGAGGCCGGGCGCAATCATACGAATACCGCCAAGCAAGGGCGCGCCCCGGGGTTTTGCCTGCTGCGCGATGGCAAGGAAGTGGGTTTACGGGTCTGGGCCAGCGAAATTGTCACCAAGGTCTCGGCGATCGCGGAGATAATCGACAACCAGGATGGCGATGACTCCTATGCAGCCGCGGTACGCCTGCAACAAAAAGTCATCGATGATCCCGAAGCAACACTTTCGGCTCGCATCGTTGCAGAGCTGGAGAAAACCGGCAGTAGTTTCTTCGAATTCGCGCTCGGCATGGCGCGCTGTCACAGCGATTATTTTTCGTCTATCGCACCGCTTAGGGAATCCCAGGCCACGCTGTTGGCAAATGAGGCGGCGGAGTCAGTACAGCGTCAAAAGGATATTGAGGCAGCCGACGAAATCTCGCTCGATGAGTACCTGCAGCGATATTTCATGGCCTGCTAGTCCCCTGGAGTACCGTACAAGGCCCCAATCGTGTGCGGTTCGTCACAAAATCCGTTCCAGTCTGTATGCCAAGCCTCCTAATTTAACTAAACTTGTCCGCATGTGCCTGATTTGGCAAGCGAATTGACGAGCGGTGGAACTGTTTTGATAAGGACATTCTTTGTTGGAATCGTGCTGGGTCTGGCGGCAGCAGCGGGCGCGCTGTACGCGATTCCTGTTGTGGATCAGGCGCGCGAGGTTTCAATAACCAAGGTTGCTCCGAATGGCGGCAATGTCGAAGTATTTCGCATAGACATTCCAACTGACCGGGTGATGGTGGGTCCCGCTGGGCAGGCAAAACCTGTACCGCCCGGGCTGCAATGGCCGAATATCGAAGAACTGAGGGGCGTGCGTACGGAAATGTTCAAGGTTCGCAATGCGCGCGGCCTGGTTATTGGCGTCGCGATACGCAACGCAGCCACAAAAGAAGGCCAGAATGTCATCGATTGGGTGCTGCACTTTCCCGCGCGCGGATCAGTCTTTGTCAACATGAATGCGGCACCGCATGAAGGCGGCTATCGGATTGGTGGGTTCCGCGCAGGCTCGCGGGAATTTGCGACACTAAGCGGTTCTATGACCGAGCGCTGGGTAGCAAACACATCTGAAGAAGAGGGCGCTCCCGCAGGACACATCGAATTGCAGGCAACCTACGTTGGTGAACTAAAGCCGCTGGATCTGGCAGAGGAGTCAGTCGAATGAAATACGTCGTCGCACTGGTTCTTGGCCTGATCATCGGCGCCGCGATCCTGGCTGTTGGCGTTGTGTACAACCCGTTTACCGTTGATCGAGTACTGTCACCGTTGTCAGTTACCGAGGCACAAGTCATTGTGCTGAAGTTCTCCCGGGTGCCTGCGGAAAGCCTCGTCTACACGAACAACGGTGACTCGGTGCCGAGCCCGTATCCCGAAAAAGTATTGCAGTTGTGGGAGGCACCAATTCGCAAAACGAGTGCGATGGCAACCGTCATGCGCGATGCGCGTAATCAACCTGCCGGCATCGGCATTAAGATTTCTTCGCTGTCCGAAAGCACCCACCTCTTGCGAGGTGAAGCAATCGTGGACAGTATCTGGTATGTCTATGCTCCCCAACATGGCAGCATGTTCATTCAGCAAACAGAAAATTACCTGCCTTTCGTGCGGGAAGTAGCCTTCCCGGCCTGGAAAAGCGCCGCAAACAGTTGGCGAGGAACCTGGATGGGCAACATGACGTCAGGGCCCGGAGCACTCGGAATAGCAGCGGTCAGCGGTGGGTCTGGCCGGGTCAAGGGACTCGACCTGGACGGCGTTGAGACATTGTCCGTGCGCGCGTTTTCTGCCGATGCAGGGTTTGTGGCGGCAGAAGGCCAATTGCTTATCGAGCTTCCCGACCCGTCAGACGATGAGGAAGACGTCCTCGTACGCTGATATCAGGTGACGAGATCTTTCAGTGCGGCCGTCGCATCACCCAACGACCCCGGATCCATCTCAACGCGATCGGCGATCAACTGCTTGGACTGCACGAAATCGCGTGGCGTATTGATTGCGTTAACGGCAATCAGGCGATTATCTTTCAGGTAAAGGCAGGAAAACGATCGTTCGACAGGATTGCCACGGATAGCGACGCTGTCGTAACCCTCGGAGAGTCCGGCAATCTGCAACTTGAGATCATATTGGTCCGACCAGAACCAGGGGACTTGCGAATAGCTCGTATCCTGACCGCAGATATTTGCAGCCGCTGTCTTGGCCTGTTCGACCGCATTATGCACGGACTCCAGGCGCAGCCGCCGGCCGTAGATCGCGTTCGGGTGCGAGGTGCAATCACCAGCGGCGTAGACGTCCGGGTCCGCCGTTCGGCAGTGATCGTCGACCACAATTCCGTTATCGATATCGAGACCGGCCTCAGTGGCAAGTTCCGTATTTGGCAGTATGCCGACACCAATAACCACGAGGTCAGCCGGGATTTCCTCACCTTCTGATGTAGTCACCGATTTGACGCGCTTCTTGCCAGTAAATGCCGACACACCAGTCGACAGTCGAAATCGCACGCCCTGGTTGGTGTGCTCAATCTGGTAGAAGTCGGAAATCTCGGGCGAAACGACGCGGCTCATCACACGGTCCGCCATCTCGATAACGGTTACGTCAAGGCCGGCGTGCTGCGCCACGGCGGCTACCTCGAGGCCGATGTAGCCGGCGCCAACCACCACAAGACGTCGACCCGGCCGGAAGTCCTCGCGAATACCATCGACGTCGGCAATGCTGCGCAGGTAGTGAACGCATTCCAGCTTGGCGCCCTCTACAGGAAGCTGACGCGCGCGTGACCCAAGAGCAAGCACGAGTTTGTCATAGCGAATTTCATCGCCGTCGCTGGAACGCAAACATTTCCCGTCCCGGTCTATGGCAGCGATTTCAGTTTCAAGTCGCAGCTCGATGTCAGCGTCGTCGTAGAAGCTGGCCGGCTTGACGAACAGGCGCTCTGCCTCCATTGCACCGGCGAGGAATTTTTTGGACAGAGGCGGTCGTTGGTACGGAAGATACGGTTCGTCACCGACCAGGACAATTCTGCCGTCGTATTGCTTTTGTTTCAGGCTTACGACCAACTGGCCGGCAGCATGGCCGGCACCTGCGATGACAACTGTCTCTTTCAAGCCAATGCTCCTAGACCGGCACGAGCGGCCACAGAATCGGCAGCAGCACCATAACGGTAATAAATACGACGATCGTCAAGGGCACGCCGACTTTCAAATAATCAATGAAGCGATACCCGCCTGGACCCATAACCAGAATATTGGCCGGATGCGATATCGGGCTCGTGAAGCTGGCAGATGCCGCCATCGCCACAGCCATCATTGCCGTTTCGGGCGCAACGCCGAGATCGCCCATGGCAGACAGCACGATCGGCGACATCAATACGACGAGAGCAGCCGTCGGAATTATCATTGTGGCCATGGCTGTCAGAATATAAAGCCCCATGATGACTGGCCACGGCCCTGCCTCACCCAGCAGACTCATTACCTGCCCGGCAAGATAGGTTGCAGCGCCCGTGTCCTGCATCGCGGTGCCCAACGGCAACATCCCGGCGATCAGAAAGATCGCACGCCAGTCAATCGCTCGGTACGCCTGTTCCATGTTCAGGCAACCTGTGAGCACCATGATTGTGCCGCCGATGACGGCAGCAATCGAAATAGGTGCGTAGCCCAGCATGACCGTAATCACGACCCCCAGCATGATGGTCGCGGCCAGTGGCGCACGGCGTGTATCGGGTGGTTCCTGACCCAGGGGCGTGAGAATCAGGAAGTCAGAGTCTGTAGACAGGAGTTGCAGGCGGTCGCGCGGGCCCAGGAGTAGCAGGGCATCACCAATTTGCAGCCGCTCGTCGGCGAGTTCCGTACCGACGGTTTCACCCTCGCGCCAGATACCCGCGAGTTCGATACCGTAGCGCTCGCGAAAATTAAGCTCGCCGACTGTGCGGCCTGCGAGCGAACTCCGCGGGTCGAGCGTCGCGTCCATGAGCGTCAGGCGTTCAGACTCGAAGGCGGCCACATTTGCCGGAACCTTGGTGTCGATCTCGATTTCCTGCAGGCCACGCAGAACATCGAGGTCACCGTATTGTCCCTCGATAAGCAGCAGGTCACCACCGAGCAGCACCTCGTCATCACGCGGCATGACCTTGAGTTCACCCTCGCGGAATATGGCGATAACACGAAAATCAAACACATCGGCAAGCCGGCTCTTGGCAAGCGTTTCTTCTGCCAGCTCGCTTTTCTTGGGAAGGCGCACGACGAACATTCGTTCATCAGTCTGGAATTCTTCTGCCAGTTCATCCTGGGACTGAATCTCGACCGAGGAGAAATCCGGAAATTTCTCGAGTTGGGCAATCGCTTCCACTTCGCCCTGAACGAGAATCTGGTCACCTGCCTTGATCGGTACGTAGGCCAGATTGGTAACGCGATAAGAGCCACGGCGCATGATGCCGACAACCGCGACGTCAAATCGAGTACGGAAAGCGGCGTGCCGTACGAGCTCCGATACAACGGAGGAACTCTCGGCAATCGTAACGGACGCGTAGACGACCTTCGCCGCCACCATTGACTTCAGTACCGGGGCCTCGCGTTCGATCACGAGATCGGACCAGCGACGCAATTCGCGGAACTGGTCGACGCGACCCTGAACCAGCAATCCGTCGCCGCCGCGCAGGACCGTCTGTCGACCCGGCAGCGTTTCGCTGCGGCCAGCGCGGAGGAGTGAGAGAATGATAAGCCCCGTAGACGATCCGATACGGCTCTCGGCGAGCGTCTTGCCAACGAGGATCGAGTCGGTCGGCACGCGCAGCATGAATGTGCGCTCCTGCAGCTTGTAGCGCGCCCGCAGGCTGCGCTGACTGACGTGCTTGTCACGGGCAGCCTTTTCCTTTGGCAGCAAGAACCGGCCAGCCAGGGCGACAAAGAGCACGCCGACGACCATGACTGCACCGCCAATAGGCGTGAAGTCGAACAGTTCGAATGGCGCGTAGCCATTCAGGACCATCGACTCGCTGATCAGGAGGTTGGGCGGCGTACCGATCAGGGTCATGAGGCCGCCAAGTAAAGTCGAATAAGCAAGCGGCATCAGCAGGCGCGATGCCGGGATACGGGTGCGCCGCGCAACCTCGACGACCACCGGAAGCATAAGCGCTGCGACGCCAATGTTGTTCATGAAGGCAGAGAGGACGGCGCCCGTGATCATGATGACGATGATCATCGCGAACTCTTTTCGGCCGCCGAGCTTCATGACCTGCCGCCCGATGATATCGGCGATTCCGGTTCGGGTCAGGCCTTCACTCAGGATGAACATTGCCCACACCGTGATTACGGCGCTGTTGCTGAATCCTGCAAAGGCCTCATTGGAATCGACAAGGCCGGTAATGGCGAGCGCACCGAGTACCAGGAGCGCAACGAGGTCCATTCGAATGACCTCGCTGATGAACAGGACCAACGAAATAGCAAGGATGGCAAGTACCAGTGCGATTTCGGCGGTCATGAACCGCATTTATACACGACATGCAAGATGTCGGCACCTTGTGCAAAACTGTGCACATGAAGGTGCCATCTCTTTACACAACCGAGCAGCGTGGTCGGCGACGAAAATTCGACATTCGTGGTGTTGAATACAGTGTGACCGAATGGGGAAAATCGTCGTCGCCACTCTTCGTTTATCTGCATGGATGGGCTGATACAGGCGCGACGTTCCAGTTCGTTGTCGACGCATTGAACACGGACTGGCATATCGTTGCGCCGGACTGGCGGGGCTTCGGTCGGTCGACGGTTGAGAGCACGTCATACTGGTTTCCGGATTACCTGGCCGATCTGCACGAATTGCTCGCGATCTTCTCGCCGGATCAGCCGGCACGTATCGTCGGTCACAGCATGGGTGCCAATATCGCGGGGTTGTATGCTGGAGCGATGCCTGAACGAGTGCGGGCCTTTGTCAATATTGAAGGGTTTGGGTTGGTTGACTCGGATCCGACGGATGCACCGATGCGATACCGGCAGTGGATAGAGGCGGCGCAATCGGTCCCCGCCTTTACCCGGTACGCAGACTTTCAGGTGCTTGCCCGGCGAATCGCAAAGCGAAATCCACATATGAGCGCTGCACAAGCGGAGTTCGTTGCCCGGGAATGGAGCACTGCAAGAGAGGATGGTCAGGTAGAGCTGCGAGCGGATCCACGCCACAAGCTGCCAAACCCGGTGCTTTATCGCCGCGCCGAGGCGGAGGCTTGCTGGAAGGCGATCAAGGCCGACGTGCTGCTCGTGACAGGTGGGGCCAGCGATCTCGCAAGCCATTTTGGCAGTATCGGTGGCGCATCCTGCCCTGGCGATCAAACGCTTGTCATAGATGGCGCCGGCCATATGCTGCACTTCGAGGCGCCCGCGGAACTGGCGACAGTCATCGAGGCATTCCTGAGCAAATACTTGTAAATACATCCAGTACTGTATAAAAATACAGATCTTTATGGAGGTGTTGCGTGCAGGTTGCCGAGCAGGAATTTGATCATCTGGGCCTTCTGAACCCGGCGCAACGGCTCGCCGCCGAGCATGGAGAGCGGCGTGAAGGGGACGGGTTTCGTGCAGGTCCCTTACTGGTGATAGCGGGTGCCGGCACGGGCAAAACGATGACACTCGCGCATCGTGTCGCTCACCTGGTCATTCAGGGAGTCAATCCTGAGCGGATTCTCCTCCTGACGTTTACGCGTCGTGCGTCACAGGAAATGACGCGTCGCGTGGAGAGCATCGTGCGTGCCTCCATGTGCGATGCCACGCCATTACCTGCCGGCGGTTTGCCCTGGTCAGGCACATTTCACTCGATTGCGAATCGCCTGTTGCGGCGTTTCGCGCGAAACCTCGGCCTGGACCCCGGTTTCTCGGTTCTTGATCGTGGCGATGCCGCGGACATGATTGACGTTGTCCGGCATGAGCAAAAACTGACGCGTACATCGCGACGCTTTCCGAAGAAAGACACCTGTCTCGCTATTTATTCGCGCTGCGTAAACACGCAAAGGCCGCTGGCAGAAACCCTGGACAAAACGTATCCGTGGTGTGCGGACTGGACAGATGAGCTCGCGGAGCTGTTTCGACACTATGTGCAACGCAAACAGCAAAGCCAGTCGCTCGATTATGACGACCTGTTGCTGTATTGGAGCCATCTCGTTGCCGAAGCGGAATTCGCCGAGGAGATAGGGTCGTGGTTTGACCATGTGCTTGTTGACGAATACCAGGACACGAACCTCGTGCAGGCACAGATCCTCAATGCGTTGAAGCCGGACGGTTCCGGAGTGACCGTTGTTGGCGATGATGCGCAGTCGATCTATTCTTTTCGCGCTGCTGAGGTTGAAAATATTCTCGATTTTCCGGATCAGTATATGCCGTCGGCGAAGGTGATAACGCTGGAACAAAACTATCGCTCGACACAGCCGTTACTGGACTCCGCCAATTGCCTCATCGCGGAGAGTGAGCGGCAGTACAGGAAGAACCTCTACTCGGAACGGCAGGACGGCGGCAAGCCTCGCTACATTACCGTCGAGGACGGTGATGCTGAGGCCGAGTACGTTGTAACCTCGATACTTGCCAATCGTGAGCTTGGCATGGCGCTCAAGGAGCAGGCCGTCCTGTTCCGTGGTTCGCATCACAGCGACAGGCTTGAGCTCGAGCTGGTGCGCCGCAATATCCCGTACGTCAAGTTCGGTGGTCTCAAATTTCTCGAGGCGGCACACGTAAAAGACCTGTTGGCGGTGCTCAAATGGGCGGAAAACCCCAGAAATGAGGTTGCCGCGTTTCGTGTTCTCAAATTATTGCCGGGCATGGGTCCATCAAACGCCGCGCGTTGTTTCGAGCACCTGGCCGTTAATGAGCACCGTATCGGCGCGCTTGCTGAGTTTCGGGCCCCTGCCGCTGCGGCAGGGGGGTGGCCCGGATTTTGTGAACTCATGGCATCGCTGGGAGGTGCTGAGATTGGGGACCGTGGTTGGCAGTCACAGCTGACCGAGGCACGTCGCTGGTACGAGCCGCATCTCGAACGCATTTACGATGGCATCGATACGCGTGAGGCGGACCTGGAGCAACTCGAGCAGATTTCGGGCCGCTACCCGACGCGTGAGCGATTCCTGACCGAGTTGACACTGGATCCGCCGAGCGCGGCAGGAGATCTGGCTGGCGATCCCCTGCTCGATGAGGACTACCTGATTCTTTCCACGGTGCATTCGGCCAAAGGGCAGGAGTGGGAGTCTGTGTTTGTACTCAATGTTACGGATGGCAATTTTCCGTCTGAATTTGCGACTGGCAAGCCGGAAATGATCGAGGAAGAAAGGCGGCTGCTCTATGTGGCGATGACCCGCGCAAAGCAGTCTTTGTCGCTGATATCACCGTTGCGATATCACGTTACGCAGCAGCGGCGTGATGGTGACAGGCACGTTTATGGTGCGCGCAGCCGCTTTATGACGAATCGACTTCTGGCCACATTGGACCAGAGATTCGCGGGACGGCCGGAAGTCGAAGGTGCGGCTTTCAGAGTGCGTTCCGACAAGCAGATTGATGTGGCCTCACGACTGCGGGAGATGTGGTGAACACGTGCGTGCCCGCAAAAAAAAAGGCGGTGACAAAAGTCACCGCCAAACATTACGAAACAAACAGCATAAGGGATTATCAGTTTGTTACGTCAACCTCTTTCTTGATGACGCGCACTTCGCGCTTGCTATGAGCCTGCTCGTCACCACTTAATTCACTGCCGTCAATAAACGTGATCGTGCTGTCCTTGCCGGCGTCTTTGAGTACTTCTTCCAGGCGCGCCCGGGTCTTTGCGTCAATTT
>JBFFOS010000023.1:0-24411 GCA_041574375.1 Woeseiaceae bacterium | reverse complement strand
TCGAAACCGCTTTTTTCCAAACCTACGTTAGCACGTGGTCCTGGCCCCCTGATCCCCCGCCAAGTCGTACCTGAAGGTAATTATCTATGGCAGTGCAGCCTGTCTGTTGTGGAAAGACTACGTTTGCTGGGTCTCAAATTCGCAGAAATATCGCTTAATGTCAATCCTTTAGGCGGCTTCCTCGTGCCTGTCAGGAATTGCTGTTATTTTTGTGGCATATATACAACAGCGCATTTGCCCACTCTTTCCTTGCAAAATCAACGCCTAAGGCGAGTCGGGACCGGATTCGTCCTGTACGGCGTTCCTCAATACGCCAATACCCGAGATCTCGACCTCCACCCGATCGCCGTCCTTGAGCCACACAGGCGGCTTGCGAGCCGCACCCACCCCACCCGGCGTTCCCGTCGCGATGACGTCGCCCGGATTCAATTCGGCGAATGTCGAACAGTATTCGAGGAGTGTCGGTATGTCGAAAACGAGATCGGCAACACGTCCCTTTTGCATCACCTCACCGTTAACACGGGTCGTAAGTTCAAGTACTGCGGGGTCGCCGACGTCTGCCGCCGATACCATGGGCCCGATCGCCCCACTTTGCTCGAAATTCTTACCGGCGGTGAATTGCCCGGTGTGTCGTTGCCAGTCGCGCACGGATCCATCGAGAAAACAGCAATAGCCGGCGATATGGTCGAAGGCATCCTCGCGCGACACATGTCGGGCCGACTTCCCGATGATTACCGCAAGCTCACCCTCAAAATCGAACTGCTCGGATACCCGTGGGCGAATGATCGGCTCACCATCACCGACCAGGCTGGATCCAAAGCGCACGAACACGACCGGGTACTCCGAAATCTCGCGCCCCATCTCCTCTATGTGCGGCCTGTAGTTCACGCCGACACAGAGGATCTTCCTTTCGTTTTCTGATTTCATGTTGGCCCTGATGGTATCGTGTGCCGCACAACAAAACGAATCCGAGGTTGCCCGCACAATGATCAGAACCTTATTCCTGGCGCTCTTCATGATGCTGGCCTCTGCTGCAGCGATAGCAGACACGGCACTTCACAACGTGCACGGCTTCACGTCATCGATGGATGGCATTGTTGAGTTTACAGTCCTTGTTTTCGATGAAGACGGGCGAGTCGTTGCAACAGGCGATGAGTCGTTGCTCGAGCGTTATCCCGACACAACACGAATCGATGGCGGCGGACGGACGGTGTTGCCCGGGCTGATCGACGCACATGCTCATGTATACGGTTATGGTCTTCTCAAGAACAACCTCGATCTGGCGGGCACACCGAGCGTAGACGATGCCGTTGCGCGCATTACTGCCTACGCGGCCAATAAACCTCACGAACGGTGGATCCTCGGGCGCGGCTGGAACCAGGTGCTCTGGCCTGTCAGGGAGTTCCCGACTGCCACCCAGATAGACAGGGCTGTATCAGATAGACCGGTCTGGTTGCGGCGTATCGATGGCCACGCGGGTTGGGCAAACAGCGCAACCTTGAAAATCGCGGGTATCGACGACAACACACCCGATCCAGTGGGTGGCAAAATCATTCGTGACGATGACGGCCACGCGACGGGCGTCCTGATCGATCGCGCAATGAACCTGGTCGACAAACACGTTCCACAACCCGAAAAATCGGATATACGGGCCGCCATTCGCGCGGCAATCGATGCGCTGGTCGCCGAGGGCATGACAGGCGTCCACGACGCCGGTATCGACACCGTGAACGCCGAGGTCTACCTCTCCATGGCAGACGACGGCGAACTCGGCATGCGCATTTACGCGATGACCGATGGGGCCGGCGACGTACTCGATGCAATCGGCAAGCCGATCCGTGCCTACGGCAACGATCGGCTCGACATTTCGTCGGTCAAACTATACGTCGACGGGGCTCTTGGTAGCCGGGGAGCAGCCATGCTCGAGCCATACTCGGACGACCCGGAGAACCGTGGCCTGCCCTTCTGGACGCAGAGCGAACTGGACGCCATGGTCGCAAAGGCCAACGGCATGGGTTTCCAGGTGGGCATTCACGCGATCGGTGATCTCGGCAATCGCATGGCGCTCGACTCATTCGACAGGGTGCAGGGAGGTCGGCCGTCTCCGCTGCGAAATCGAATAGAACATTCGCAGATTGTGACGCTGGAAGATATTCCCCGCTTCGCCGAGCTCGGCGTCATCGCATCGATGCAGGCCACACACGCGACGAGCGACAAGAACATGGCCGAGGATCGTATCGGACCAGACCGCATTCTCGGGGGCTACGCGTGGCGGCGCATGCTCGACGCCGGTGTCGTACTTGCGAACGGTTCCGATTTTCCGGTCGAACTGTCAAACCCGTTCCACGGCCTGTATGCGTCAGTCACACGGCAAGGTCGGGATGGCGAGCCCGAGGGCGGCTGGTATGCTGACCAGAATTTGACACGCGCCGAGGCCCTGCACTCGTTCACCCTCGCCGCAGCCTACGCAGCGCGGCAGGAGGATCGGCTTGGGAGCCTCGAGCCTGGCAAGTGGGCCGACTTCATCATCATAGACCGCAATTATTTCACGATACCGGCGTCTGACATTGATGACATTGTTGTGCTCGAAACGTGGGTTGGCGGACAACGGGCCTACCAAAGACAGGAAGACTCACAATGATCGTCGAACAAATCTGGACGGGAAACGCATACCGCAACTTCAACTACCTCATCGCCTGCCCTGAGACCGGTGATGCGCTGGCTATCGATCCGCTGGACTACACAAAGTGCCTTGCGGTCGCCAAAGAACGCGGCTGGACGATTTCCCAGATTCTTAATACACATGAGCACGGGGACCATACGGGCGGCAACAAGGGCGTCGTCAAGGCGACGGGCGCCGCCGTCATTGCGCACAAAAATGCCGGTGGACGAATCCCCAACATGGATCGCGGCGTTGGTGCGGGCGATGTCATCAAGGTGGGCAATACCGTCGAACTCGAGTGCCTCGACACGCCGGGACACACACTGTGTCACATTTGCCTGTTGTCGCACACGGATCAACCTGCGCTGTTCAGCGGCGACACGCTGTTCAACGCGGGCGCAGGAAACTGCCACAACGGTGGCCACCCTGAAGAACTCTACGAAACATTCAGCAGGCAGCTCGATTTGCTCGGTGAGCACACACTGCTCTACCCGGGCCATGACTACCTGGTCAATAACCTCGAATTCACACTCGATCGCGAACCCGACAACAGGGCTGCAATCGACATGCTGGAACGCTACAGGGACCAGGACCCGGAGAATGCCCTCGTGACGACGCTCCATCAGGAGCGTGAGATGAACACGTTTTTTCGGCTGCAGAGTCCGACGGTTGTTGAGAAGCTCGTCGCCGAATTTCCGGAACTCGGCGACCATCCCGACCCGAAGGCCGTTTTCCTGAAGCTTCGGGAGTTGCGCAACAGCTGGTGATCAGCGACTGATTCGCGCGCCTACTGCATCAAGTTCATCCTGCGCGCTGCCGGGACGGGACGCCAACCAAAGCCAGTAGAGAGCAAGGTACAGTTCCTGTTGCCCACGCAGCTTGGGCCGCCAGTGCGCCCCATCACCATCGAAGTAGGCATCGAGCAACCTGCATGCAGTGTCCTCACCAAGGTCGTGATGCTCGACAACGGTGGCAAGATCAAACAAAGGATCGTTGTCGCAGGCGTACTCCCAATCGAGAAACAGCATGCCAGGCGCGGTGATGATGTTTTCGGCCACAAGATCATTGTGGCAGCAACAGAGATTATGCGGCAGGCGCATCGTCTCTATAACTCGCGTGCAATGAGCCGCGAGTGCGGTATCCCGGTTATCAATACTGGCGACATATCGCCGCGCCGCCAGCGTCGAATCAAATGTTCGTCCCGTCAACGGCAATGCATGCAATCGCCGCAGAGTCGCCGCCACGAGTTCGATATTGCCTTCTCGTTCAAGGTAATGGGGCTTCCACACTTCTCCCTCGACAAACTCGGTCAGGAGCACTTGCTGGTCGACATACAGCACCGCATTAGCCAACCCGTGATCCGCTGCGATCGACTGAATGCTCGCTTCGGCCAGGCGCGAATTAAAGGGCTCCGAGCGCGGTTGCGCGTCAATCTTGAGTACAGCTTTGCGGCCGTCGATTTCAGCCAGCCACGTCTGGTTGTTCAGTCCGCCGCTCAGTTCGGTGAGTGACGCACCATCCCAGCCCGGGATTTCGCACAGAATAGACTCGGGCGATCGGGTCACGGCGTCACTTCCCTGTACGAGCGCGTCCAGCTCACGATTCCGAAGGGAATCATGATCACATAGAGGACAAACAACAGCGACGTAAGCTCAAGATCGCGCGACCAGTAAATGAATACCGATGCGACATCGATGACCAGCCAGTACCACCAGTTCTCCAGGACTTTGCGAGCAACCAGAAAAGTCGCCCAGATTGCCGCCCAGGTCGTCAGCGAATCGATATAGGGAAACGCAGCGTCTGTCCTGGTGCTCAGTAGATAACCGCTCGCTGCACTGGCGACGATGACAAGTGCAATTGCGATCATGTGAGTTCGAATTGGCCAGGCGACTACCGGTCGCTCATGGCCATCGCTGCGCCCTGACATCCACACGTACCAGCCGTAGATTGCCATCACGAAATAGAAAGTGTTCAGCGCCGACTCCATGTAGAGCTTCGCGCCAAAGAACAGCCAGACATAGATCGCTGTGCTGACGCCGGCGCAGAACCAGCACCAGATGTTCTGGCGTATGGCGAGCAACAGATACGCCACCGCCAGCACAACTGCGACTATCTCGGCTGGCGTCATTACTGTCCGGGATTGTTAAACATCTTCATAACGAACACGGCTTTGGGCAATAACTCGAATGTCGTGCCAAGCTCTTCCTTGAGCGCATTCATGACGTCGTCAAACTCGCCAATGAGCTGGGTGCTCATCGCATTCGTCCAGACCTCGAGTTCTTCATGCATGTTCAGTCGGTCGATGACATTCTTGATCGGCGGTATGAAGTCCGCATCCAGCGGATACAGACTGATATCTACGGCAACTTTCACTAGTGAAATCTCCTCTCTAACGTTAGTCCCACGTGGCGCGGGTCTCCGGCACGGGTGTACAAGGCCGGCGGAAAATCGGGCGGCTCGTTACCGAAGTAGAATCCACGCACGGCGTATTGCTCATCAAAAAGGTTACGGATCCACAACTCGATTCGCCAGTCGTCACCCTCAAAACCGGCGCGCGCATTGACCAGCTCGTAAGCATCGGATTTTTTGTCATGAGTGACGTCAAAAAAATACTCATCCCGTGCCGTCGCATCCAGCCGCGCGAAGAAACCGCCCGCGCTGCGGTAAACGGCCCCCGCAGCAATCGTATAACGAGGCGCGTGCGCCAGATCACGACCGCTTTCTCCGAGCTCGGAACTCATCAGGCCCAGGCTCGCATATAACTCGACAGCGTCGCTGGCATACCAACGCAGGTCCGCTTCGAGTCCCTGAACGTTTCCGCGCGCCGTGTCGTTGACCGTGAAGAATACGAACGATGCCGGATCGTTTGGGTTGATCTGCTCCGAGATGCGTACCTGCTGATCGTCGCGACGGCTATAGAAGGCTGCTGCGTTAAACAGCAAGCGATTGTTCGCAAGCGCCGTCTTGACGCCCGCTTCGACAGACCACAGCACCTCGTCGCCGAAGGTGCGTTCACCGGTCGGAACGACACCGAGATTGAAGCCACCGGCCTTGTACCCGCGTGACAAACTGACGTAGCTCATGACGTTGTCATTGTGCTCGTGACTCAGGCTCAGTTCGCCACCCCACATCGTCTCGGAGGGATCTGCAGCGAGCGCAGTAGTATCGGAATAATCAGTGGAACGTTGTTCGACGCGAAGACCGGCAGATACGGTCGATGCGCCGCCGACCTGCCAGTCGCGCTGACCGAACAGGGCCAGATTCGTTGACTCAAATTGGCTGGCGAACGCATCATTGAGGCTGTCGGCCCAGTCATATCCCGGATCGTAGTACTCGCCCAGGTTGGTAGTATCCAGGTCCTCTGACAGGCCAAGCGCGTACACGCCGACCAGCCAGCGCGCCGCGGTGAATCGTAACTCCTGGCTGATCGTGCGACGCTCACGATGCGTCAATGACACGTAGTCATACGTCACGGGACTCCAGCTTTCCTCATTGCCCCAATCGGCATCGAAACTAAAGTCGATGTCGGAACGCGCAATCGATGTAATTGCAGTCAGCGTACCGAGCACCGAACCATTCCAGTCGAAACGCAGCGATGCACCTGTGCTGCGCTGCGCGTCTCTGCCCGGCTTATCGGACAACATTGTGTAGCTGTTATCGAGCGCGAACGCGTCGTAACCATTGTCGATGTTCGTATACAGTGCGGCCAGGTTGACCTCCAGATCGTTGCTGGTATCAAAACGGAGTCGAGCCCGCAGCGACGTCTCCTTGCGGCCATTCGTGTTATCACGATCCAGGTATGTGTTGTCGCGAAAACCGTTGCTTTCGAAGCGTTGGCCGCTGACCCGAAACAACACGCGCTCTTTATCATCGAGTGCGCCGCCAAATGCCACTCCTATGCTGCGCGCGTCATCGTCACCAACACCAACCTGTACGCGACCATCGCGCTCTGCCGCCGGCGTCTTGCTACGCATGTATATGAGCCCCGCCAGTGCGTTGGCCCCGTAGCGGCTACCCTGTGGTCCACGCAATACTTCGACCGACTCCATATCGAATAACGTCGCAACCGTGCCGATGCCACTGAAATCGATATCGTCGATGACGAAACCGACGGACGGATTTGGTGCGCCCTCATATTGTTCGAGTTCACCGATACCGCGAATCTGGAAGTAGCGGGCGCGATGGCCATCGCCCGACCAGTTGAGATTCGGCACGGCATTTACGAGTTCCTCAAAATGCTGTTGCGCCGCTTCGCGGATATAGTCGCCACTCAGAACGGTGACGCTCGTCGCCATCTCGTACGTTGTTCGCTCGCGGAAATCAGCGGTGACGACGATTTCATCAATTACGTCGTCGGCCATTGCAGGCCCTGCTGCAAAGACAAGAATTAGCGCGGCAAGAATCTGCGCGATCGGTCGATGTTTCATGAATCCCTTCCTACGCCGGCATTATCCGGATCAGGTTCTAAGGGTTCCCTTATGGATCTCAGGCCAGCCGGCCACCCCTGTGAGGAGAGAGATTCTACACCTTTTTCAGGCGCGCGATGAGACTCGATGTGTCCCAGCGATTGCCACCCATCTCCTGCACCTCGGCGTAGTATCGATCGACGAGTTTTGTCATTTCGAGCTGGGCGCCATTCTGCTGCGCTTCGTCGAGCGCAATACCAAGATCCTTGCGCATCCAGTCGACAGCGAAACCGAATTCGAACTCATTGTTGACCATCGTTTGCCAGCGGTTTTCCATCTGCCAGGACTGGGCTGCTCCCTTGGAAATCGACTCGATTACGACAGCCGGGTCCAGGCCAGCACACTGCGCGAAATGGAGCCCCTCGGACAAGCCCTGCACAATGCCCGCAATGCAGATCTGGTTGACCATTTTCGCCAGCTGGCCGGAGCCGACCGGGCCAATGCGCGTAATCGCCTTTGCGTAGCAGTCAATGACAGGGGCAGCCCTGTCAAACACGTCAGCGTCGCCCCCTGCCATCACCGTCAACTGGCCGTTTTCGGCGCCGGCCTGGCCACCCGACACAGGTGCGTCCAGAAAACCCACACCCTTATCCGCCGCGGCGGCATGAATCTCGCGCGCAATAGTTGCTGAAGCTGTTGTGTGATCAACGATGATGGTGCCCGCGTCGACGCCGTTGAGGACCCCGTCTTCACCAAGAATGACGTCGCGTACATCGTCATCATTCCCAACACAGCAGAAAACCATGTCGGCGCCAGTCGCCGCCTTCCTCGGCGTGTTGGCGCTCGAGCCGCCGTGCTCAGCAACCCATTTTTCCGCCTTGGACGCCGTGCGGTTGTAAACCGTCGTCGCATGACCGGCCTTCGCCAGAAAACCTGCCATTGGATAACCCATGACGCCCAAACCGACAAACGTGGTACGCAGGGACTCAGGCTGCATCTTTTCTTGTCCTGTTCTGTTTGCGTCGTGGATCGAGACCCAGAGAGCGCGAAATGATCTCTCTCATTATCTCGGACGTGCCTGCGTAGATTCTCGATACGCGGGCGGCCGCGTGGCGGCGGCATACCCGGTACTCCATCATGTATCCGTTGCCGCCATGCAACTGCACGCAGGCATCGGTCACTCGCCCTTCTAGTTCGCTGGTCCACAACTTCGCCTTGGCCGCATCCTCGGCGGTTAGCTTGCCGGCGTTGTGATCCATGACGCAGCGGTCGATGAATGCGTAACCTACATCGAGTTCGGTGCGCATATCGGCCAGCTGGAATCGCGTATTCTGGAATTCGGCAACCGGCTTGCCGAACACCTTGCGCTCAGCGACATATTCAAGCGTTTCGTTGAACGCCGCCTCGGCATTCGCGATGTAACCGCAGGCACCAATCAGACGTTCCTCGGCGAGCCCGTGCATCAGGTGGTAAAAACCACGGTTCAATTCGCCCAGCAGATTTTCACGCGGGACTTTGACATTGTTGAAGAACAACTCCGCGGTGTCCTGGCTCTTCAACCCCATCTTGTCCATATTGTTGCCACGCTCAAAGCCTTCCATGCCACGTTCCACGACGAACAAAGAGAGTCCGTGTGGATTGTTCGGGTCCGTGCGCGCAGCAACAACGACAAGGTCGGCAAGAATTCCGTTCGAAATAAACGTCTTCGATCCGTTGAGCAGGAAGTGATCGCCCTTGTCTACGGCCTTGGTGCGAATAGCCGACAGATCGCTGCCGGTACCCGGTTCGGTCATCGCCACTGCAAGAATATGCTCGCCCGAAATACATTTCGGCAACCAGCGTGACTTTTGCTCATCGGTTGCGAAATTTCGAATGTACGGACCGACAAGGCGGCTGTGCAGCGTCATGAAAAAACCGAGATCGCCGTAGTAGGCATTTTCTTCGATCAGGATCTGTTCGTAGCGAAAGTCGTCGACCCCGATGCCGCCATACTCTTCCTCCGCCCACATGCAAAGGAAGCCCATTTCACCCGCCTTGAGAAACGCTTCACGGTCCACAATGCCCTGCTCGTTCCAGCGTTCCTCGTGGGGCCCAATTTCATTCTTCATGAAGCTCCGCACGGAATCACGGAACATCTCGTGCTCTTCTTCAAATATGTTTCTGTCCATTTTCCTGTCTCTTCAACTTTCCGGGCAATTACTTGCCTTTGAATTCCGGCGCGCGCTTCTCGAAAAAGGCCTCGATGCCCTCACGGTTGTCCTCGCTGCCGAGTAGCTCACCCTGGAGTTTCGCCTCGAGCCGATAGGCGCTGGCCCAATCACTGTCCATCGCGAAGCGCATGGCTTTCTTCGTGGCCGCAAGCGATAGCGGAGCGCGTTTTGCGAGCTGCTGCGCCCATTCCATCACAGCGGTCCCAAGCATTTCTGCCGGCACGGCCTTGTTCGCCAGGCCCAGCTCCACACATCGCTCGGCGCTTATTCGTTCAGACTCGGCACTCAGCTGGAACGCCCTGCGATAACCGAGCTGCCTGACCAACAGCCAGCTGAGTCCGCCGTCCGGCACGAGGGAAATAGTCGTAAACGGCGAGAGCAGGAATGCATTATCTGCCATGATCATCAGGTCACATTGCAGTGCCATCGACATGCCGATACCGGCAGCAGAGCCCGGAATTGCAGCAATAACCGGCTTCGGAATGTTGGCGATAGCCTCCTGGACCGGCCGATACTCTTTCATCAGGATATCCCGCACATCGCGGTCAATACCGGCCTTCAGGTCTGCACCCGCGGAGAAACAGCGACCCTCCCCGGTGAAAATAACAACCCGAACCGTCTCGTCATCGTGCGCCCTGGAAAATGCATTGCAGGTTTCTGCCCGTAGCTCGCCATTGAAGGAATTCATGCTCTCCGGGCGATGCAAGGTAATGACCGCTACGGCGCCCTTTTGTTCGTACTTGACGATGTCGCTCAAAGAAATCTCCTTTTCTTACATGTTGCGGCGGTACTCGCCGCCAACCCCATACAGGGCTCCGGATATCTGGCCCAGCGAACTCGACTTGACGGTTTCCATGAGCTCCTCAAATACATTGCCGCGGTCTCGCGCGACCTTCTGCAATCGCGCAAGCGCCTTGCCACTGGTGTGGGCATGCTCCGCCTGGAAAGCCCGGAGGCGGCGAATCTGGTCGTTCTTCTCGCGTTCCGAGGAGCGAATGAGCTCGAGCTCGTGCACCTCGTCCTCCTGCCCTTCCTTCGGCAGGAAGGTATTCACACCTACCAGCGGCAGAGAACCATCATGCTTCTTGCTCTCGTAGAAAAGGCTCTCATCCTGAATCTTGCCTCGCTGATACATGGTGTCCATCGCGCCTAGTACACCACCGCGCTCGGATATGCGTTCGAATTCCTTGTAGACCGCTTCTTCAACGAGGTCAGTCAGTTCATTGATGACAAACGACCCCTGCCAGGGGTTTTCGCAGAAGTTCATGCCCAGCTCGCGGGAAATAATGAGCTGAATCGCAACCGCACGCCGCACCGACTGTTCGGTCGGCGTTGTAATTGCCTCATCGAACGCGTTGGTGTGCAGGCTGTTACAGTTGTCGAATAACGCGTACAGCGCCTGGAGCGTCGTACGGATATCGTTAAAGCTGATCTCCTGGGCGTGCAGGCTGCGGCCAGACGTCTGGATGTGGTACTTGAGCATCTGCGAGCGCGCACTTGCACCGTAGCGTTCCTTCATCGCCCGGGCCCAGATCCGGCGTGCGACCCGCCCGATTACGGCGTACTCCGGGTCCATGCCATTCGAGAAGAAGAAGCTCAGGTTCGGCGCGAATTCATCAATATCCATGCCGCGTGCGAGGTAGTACTCAACAATCGTAAACCCATTCGACAACGTAAATGCGAGCTGGCTGATCGGATTCGCACCTGCCTCCGCGATGTGATAGCCGCTGATGGAAATGCTGTAGTAATTGCGGACATTGTTATCGATGAAGAACTGCTGCACGTCACCCATCATCTTCATCGCAAACTCCGTCGAGAAAATGCAGGTATTCTGCGCCTGGTCCTCCTTCAGGATATCGGCCTGCACCGTGCCTCGAACGCTCGCCAGCGTATCCGTCCTGATGCGCGCGTAAGTTTCCGCGTCGACAACGAATTCTCCGGATACGCCAAGCAGACCAAGGCCCAATCCATCGTTGCCATCCGGCAAGTCGCCTTCATAAACCGGTCGCTCGCGGCCTTTGAAGTACTCATCGACCTTTTGCTTCGCCGCTTCCCAGCCACCCGTTTTACGAAGGTGCTTCTCAACCTGCTGGTCAATTGCGGTATTCATGAAAAACGCCAGAATCATCGGCGCGGGACCGTTGATCGTCATGGAAACAGAGGTTGTCGGCGAGCAGAGATCGAAACCGGAATAAAGTTTCTTCATGTCATCAACGGTTGCAATCGAAACACCCGAGTTGCCGACTTTTCCATAGATATCCGGACGTTCGTGAGGGTCTTCGCCATACAGGGTTACGGAATCAAAAGCCGTCGAGAGGCGCGCCGCCGGCTGGCCCTGTGACAGATAGTGAAAACGGCGATTGGTGCGTTCCGGCGTACCCTCGCCCGCAAACATCCGGGTGGGATCCTCACCGAGGCGCCGATACGGATACACGCCTCCTGTATACGGGTAGGCTCCGGGCAGATTCTCTTTCTGCAGGTATGCCAGCAATTCGCCCCAATCCGAAAAGTCAGGCGCAGCGATCTTCGGGATGGCCTGGTGGCTCAGCGATTCACGATAGTTGCTGCCCGTGATCTCGCGACCACGCACCGTGTAGCTGAATTGCTCCGACCGCACGCTTTCCCTGCGCTCAGGCCAGTGCCGCAGCAGTGAAAGCGAGTCAGCGGATAGTCCGGCAATTGCCTCCTGGTAACGCTGTCTCAGCACCAGCAGGCTGCGATCGTCGCCATCCGTAAGCGCTTCGCTCTTGTACTGTTCCAGTGCAGCAGGCAATTCCGGGTCTTCGAGCAACCTCAGCGACTCATAGACGTGCTGAGCGCGGCTCGCGATCTGGGCCTGGCTGTCGACATGGCTGTTGATCGCCCGTCCTTGTTCCGCGATTTCAGCAAGGTATCGAATTCTGGCGCCGGGAATCGTTGCGGTTGCGCGTGGCTCGCGAATTGATGTATCGATATCGGGGGTCCATTCGCCTCTGTCGAGGCCCACCTTTTCGGCGACTCGTCGACAAAGCTCCACGAACATCCAGCTGATGCCCGGGTCATTGAACTGGCTCGCGATGCTCGGGTAGACCGGCACTTCTTCATCCGGTATATCAAACGCCACATGGTTCCGCTTCCATTGCTTGCGAATATCGCGCAACGCGTCTTCTGCACCGCGTTTGTCATACTTGTTGAGTACGACAAGATCGGCAAAATCAAGCATGTCAATTTTTTCCAGCTGACTCGCCGCGCCGTACTCACTGGTCATGACGTAAACTGAGAAGTCGACCATGTCGACAATCTCGCTGTCGCTCTGGCCGATGCCTGCCGTCTCGACGATGACAAGATCGAAGCCCCGGGACTTCAGATACGCGATGTGGTCGCCAAGCATTTCGCTCGTCGCCAGGTGCTGGCGGCGCGTTGCAATTGAACGCATGTAAATGCGATCCGAACGCAATGAGTTCATGCGAATTCGATCGCCCAGCAACGCACCACCCGTCCGTCTGCGTGTCGGGTCGACAGCAAGGACCGCGATGCGTTTGTGCGAAAAACTGGAGAGCATGCGGTTCAGAATTTCATCCGTCACGCTACTCTTGCCCGCACCGCCCGTGCCGGTTATGCCGATCACCGGTACCTTGCCGGCCTTGACCTGCCACTCTTTGCGCAGACTCGTGAGTTGCGCATCGTCGAACACACCTTCTTCGATCGACGAGATCATCGCCGCAATGTCTACTATGGATTCAGATGACTCGGGCACGTACGCAACACGACGGTTCGCCTGCGTGCGTGCGACGAGATCCTCGATCATTGCCTGCAAGCCGAGCTCCATGCCGTCGTGCGGGTGATAGATCCGCTCGACGCCATACTCCATTAGCTCCGCAATTTCCTCGGGCGTGATGGTTCCGCCGCCGCCACCGAATACCTTGATATGGCTGGCGCCGAGCTCCCGAAGGCGATCCACCATGTAGCGGAAAAATTCGTTATGCCCACCCTGGTACGAACTGACCGCGATGCCGTCGGCATCTTCCTGGATGGCCGCCAGAACGATGTCATCGACACTACGGTTGTGGCCGAGGTGCACGACCTCAACGCCCTGTGCCTGGATCAGGCGCCGCATTATGTTAATGGCTGCATCGTGACCGTCAAACAACGAAGCTGCAGTCACAAAGCGCAAAGGGGGCGTTGCGCGCTCGCCGGACGGGCGCGACAAATCGTTGGCTGCCGTACTCATGCTTCAACCCTGAAAGAATTTTAATTCGGATTAAAATAATGCAGAATGAGTCCCGACTCAAGGAAATTGCCCGCGAATATGGTCAGGAAAGCGTCGGAAACCCGCTGGGAGCTGCAGAAAGACCGCATGCTGCGCGCAGCCGCGAAGTGCTTCAACGAGAAGGGATATAGCGGCAGCTCATTGAAAGACGTCGCTAAAATCCTCGGGCTCACCGACGCGGCGCTCTATTACTACGTCAAGAACAAGGAAGAACTCGTCTACCTTTGTTACCTGCGTGCGGGCGATGTCGGTCATGAAACGATGGATCGCGCCATAGCGGAAGGATGCAGCGGGCTCGATATTGTGCAGCGCTATTTGCGGTATCACCTCGAAGCCATGACGGGCGAGCGCGGCCCTATCGCCATCATGAGTGAGATTCCATCACTGAAACCCGAACACCGCGAGCGTATCCTCGAGATTTCCCGGCACCACAGTACCCGTTTCGAGTCCTTGCTCGAAAAAGGGATAGAAGACGGCAGTATCGCGCCCTGCGATGTGCGCATGACTGGCAACGCGATCATGGGGTCCCTGAACTGGGTACCAAAATGGTTTCATGGCGATGCGGCGATTGCCGCAAAGGTCGTCACCGAATTTCCTGAAATCCTGAGCGCCAGCCTGCTACCTAGCGATCGTCGATAATCTCCAGGTACTCGTCGACCATCGCAGCAAGATCCTCGAATTCCGTGTCGGTCAGGTTGTGCCTGACCGGGTCAATACCCAGCTGCCGGGTAACGTGATTGAGCCACACGTCCATCTTCTCATTGCCACGACTCAGGAATTCTTCGCGCGTCATCGCCACTCCATTTCGAGGCAAGATGATCGTCACAGGACTGGCGCCTCCGCCCAGCCGCGAGCCGGTTGTTTCGGCACGTCGCAAGCGCCGCTCCTTGCGCACTGCATCGAGCGCGATCACAACATCACTGTATTGCTTGCGCAGCTCCACGTAGCGGGCATCCGACTGCGAAAGTTCATCCGGGCTCAGAGAATCGAGCAGCTGGTCCCGCACCGCGGCAAATTCGGGGACTCCGCGCTCGGCCGCAACCCGATACCACACGGATGCCAAGACCGGATCTCTCGGAACGCCCTGCCCGTTGAGATACATGTAACCGACCATGTATTGCGCATACTTGTCCCCGATCGGTGCCAGTTCGTGCTCATATATGAATTGCGCCCGCTCCCAGTGCCCCTGCAGGTACAGACTTTCTGCCTTGGCCTGGATACGCACCGTATGCGAGGCAAAGTCTTCGCCACCGTAATCGGCACGCTGCGCCATAACGGTCGCAGACTGCAGAAGCAGCCAAAAAAGCCAAATTGCAAATCGAGAATTCAAAGCTGAACCAGTTCGACCTGTAGCTGTGTCACATCATTGGAACAATCAGACTGCGGCGAAGTTCCTTTGAAATTCGGCATTTAATCGTGAAAGTCCGGTCGACGTTTTTCCAGGTTGGCACGAACGGCCTCAACCTGAGATTCAGACCCCAGCAGCGCCCCCTGCAGCATCGCTTCAAGCGCCAGAGAATCGTCTTCGTTCAAGCTCCATGCCGCGTTCACGAGTCGTTTGACACCGCGAATCGCCTCGGGCGACCTGTCCCGGATAATGCCAGCCATTTGCCGCGCAGCATCGAGCGGATCGTCTTCAATCGCCGTTATCACTCCGAGTTGCAATGCTTCCTCGGCATCGAAGATGCGCGCCGTCCAGGCGAGTTCCTTGGCCCGGTCCGGCGGCACGATATGTCGCAATGTCGTGCTAAAAGCCATATCCGGAATCAAGCCCCACTTAGACTCCATAACCGATAACCGGGTATTCGCGGCCGCGTACCGCAAGTCGGCGCCCATCGCAATTTGAAGACCACCACCGAATGTAACGCCCTGCAGCGCACAGATAACCGGCACGTCGAGTTCACGCCAGGCATAGGCGGCCCGCTGAGCGAGATTTGCCGGTGAATCCTCTACGGGTGCGAGCAGCGTCTTTGCTACGTGCTCACCGCCGCCCTGCAAGGCGCTGATGTCAATTCCCGCACAGAAATTACCACCCGCACCATGCATCACGACAGCCCGAACCGACGAGTCTTCGGCAACAGTTCTCGCGGCCGAGTCGAGCGCATGGAACATATCGATATCCAGTGCGTTGAACTTGTCGGGCCGATTGAGCATGACCTCCGCAACATGGTCGTTGACGGTAATTTCGACGCGATCGCTCACAGCATTACTCCCTTTCTCATACTGCCAACGTACACTTGCCGTTGCGCAAAACGACGACGCCACGTTGTTTGACGCTGCACGCAAACGAAACGACGTTGCCTTCCTGCCACATGTCGGTCGTTATCGTGTCACCGGGCAGCACCGGCGCCGAGAAGCGCGCATCGAATTCGTGAACGAGCGTGTAGTCGTAATCACAGATCGTCTGCAAAACCGCCTTGCAGGCAACGCCGAATGTGCACAAGCCGTGCAGGATAGGCCGTTCGAAGCCAACAGCCCTGGCCGCAGCCGGGTCTGCATGAAGCGGGTTCCTGTCGCCGGTCAGTCGGTACAGCAGCGCCTGATTACGCCGCGTCGTGATATCACAGGACAGGTCCGGCTCACGACGAGGCGGCCGGTGCGGCGGAATGCCCTTTCCTTTGGGACCGCCGAAACCACCGTCGCCGCGCGCCACTATCGAGCAACCCATGGTGAACAGGACCGTATCATCGCTCGCCAGGCGGCCCTCCGCTTCCAGCAGGATGAGAGCGCCAAGCTTCGGCCCACGGTCGAAGGCATCGACAACACGCTTGTTGATCAGGAGGTCCGCCGCCGGTGGCAATGGGCGGTACAGGCGCATGCGTTGTTCAGAATGCAGAATCTGGCTGTAATCCCAGCCGAGCCCGACCGGAAACATCTCCGGAACGACAACGGTCGCCAAAGTAGGCATGGTCTTGAGCGGCTCGCCTTGCTCATAAACATAGGGCAGCTCCCGCTGGTCAAGCGGGTCATTGCCCATGCCGATACTCAGGGCGTACAGCATTGTGTCAGCATCTGTGTAGCTAAAAGGAAGGTCGGTCTGGACCTTCGACATCAACTCGTCGTAATCAAGAGGCATGGTTCATCCAAGTCTGGCGGCGTATTGCCAGCCCAAGTCTGCCAGCGGTTTCACCGCTTTGACAGCCTGCGATGCATGAGCACTCGCGGCGGTGCCGTCCCTGACGCGCCCGGCAATGCCCTGCAGGATCGCTGCAAGGCGAAAAAAATTGAAAGCCGAGTAAAAATTCCGATCCGCAATTCCCGAGGCACGGCCTGTCCGCTCGCAATAGCGGGCGATGTACGCATCCTCGTCCGGAATGCCCAGGTCGGCAATGGGCTTGCCGGCCAAACCGACTGAACCCAGGCCTATTTCAGGCATTTCCCAGGCCATCAGGTGATAGGTGAAGTCGGCCAGCGGATGTCCGATCGTCGACAATTCCCAGTCAAGTACCGCGACAACGCGTGGCTCAGTCGGATGCAGAATCATGTTGTCCAGGCGGAAATCACCATGCACGATACTGACCGAATCGTCGGCGGGAATATTTTCGGGCAGCCACTCGATAAGCTGGTCCATCGCGACGTTCTTATCGGTCTCCGACGCGCGATACTGCTTGCTCCAGCGCGAAATCTGGCGCTCAAAGTAGTTTCCGGGAACGCCAAAGTCATCGAGGCCTGCCGCATGAATGTCCGTCGTATGCAGCCTTGCGATTGTTTCGTTGACGTTGTCGTAAATCGCGGCGCGTTCATCGCGGTCGAGTCCCGGCAAGTCGAGTTCCCAGAAAATTCGACCCTCAACACACTCCATGATGTAAAACGCCGTGCCGATAATCTCGTCGTCTTCACACAATAAATAGGGCCGCGGCACCGGGAATCCCGACGCATACAGCGCACTGATGACGCGAAACTCACGATCGACGGCATGCGCCGACTTGAGTAACTTCCCCGGGGGCTTTCGACGTAGCACGTAGCGCCCCGACCGGGCTTCGAGCAAGTAGGTGGGATTCGACTGGCCACCCTTGAACTCGGATACCGTCACAGGGCCACGGAAGCTCTCGACGTGTGAGGACAGGTAGTCTTCGAGCTGGCGCTCGTCAAAACGATGCGCCTCACGCACACCGCGCGTACCCGTATTCTGCTCTTGTCTTGCGCTCATGGGCGCAAAGTGTACCGTTACATGCGGAAAATGCCGAACGGTGCTTCTTCAGGCTGGGTGTGGTTCATCGCCGCGGACAGGCCGTGCGCAAGGACAGTCCGCGTTTCCAGCGGATCGATAACACCATCGTCCCACAGACGCCCACTCGCATAATACGGGCTGCCCTGAGTCTCGTACTGTGCCCGGATCATGTCCTCGTAACCCGCCTTCTCGCTCTCGGGCCAGTCTTCGCCACGCAATTTCAAGCCGTCCTCCTTGACCGTCGAGAGCACGAGCGCAGCCTGGTCACCGCCCATCACGGAGATGCGCGCATTCGGCCACATCCACATCATGCGCGGGCTGTATGCGCGTCCACACATCGCGTAATTGCCGGCACCAAACGAACCACCGACCACGACGGTAAACTTCGGCACATTGGCAGTTGCCACCGCATTGACCATCTTGGCACCATCCTTCGCAATACCCGCCTGTTCGACGCGCTTACCCACCATGAATCCCGTAATATTCTGCAGGAAAACCAGCGGAATGCGGCGTCGATTACAGAGTTGCACGAAGTGCGCGCCCTTCTGCGCCGACTCGGGGAACAGGATGCCGTTGTTTGCAACGATGCCGACCGGGTAACCGTCGATATGCGCGAATCCGCATACGAGCGTCGCGCCGTAAAGCTTCTTGAATTCCTGAAATTCAGAGCCATCGACTATGCGGGCGATGATTTCGCGAATGTCGTACGGAAATCGGAACTCGCGCGACACGATGCCGTAAATATCTTCAGCTTCGTACCTGGGTTCAACAGGATCACGACGCACAACGCTCAGATCCCGCCGGAAGTTGAGATTTGCAACGATGTCTCGCGCGATGGCGAGTGCGTGCGCATCATCGTTGGCCAGGTGATCGGTTACCCCCGAAATCCGCGAGTGAACACTGCCGCCGCCCAGCGTTTCCGCGTCGACGACTTCGCCTGTCGCCGCCTTCACGAGTGGCGGACCGCCCAGGAAAATCGTGCCCTGGTTGCGAACGATAATCGACTCATCACACATCGCGGGCACGTATGCACCGCCTGCCGTGCAGGACCCCATGACGACAGCGATTTGCGGGATGCCCTTGCCCGACAGCCGCGCCTGGTTGTAGAAAATGCGGCCGAAGTGATCACGGTCTGGAAAGACCTCATCCTGGCGCGGCAGAAATGCACCACCCGAATCGACGAGGTAGATGCATGGCAGATAATTCTCTTCTGCGATTTCCTGTGCTCGCAGGTGCTTCTTGACGGTCAGTGGATAGTACGTGCCGCCTTTCACCGTCGCGTCGTTGGCGACGATCATGCATTCCGTGCCATGAATGCGGCCGATGCCGGTGACGATACCGGCACTCGGCACGTCATCGCTGTAGACCTGCCATGCGGCCTGGCGACCGATCTCGAGGAAGTGCGCGCCCTCGTCCAGTAACCCCCTGATGCGCTCACGCGCCAGGAGCTTGCCCCGCTTCAGGTGCTTTTCGCGCGATCGCTCCGGACCGCCCTGCATCACGTAGTCGTCAACTTCCCGGAGATTCTTGGCAAGAGCCTCGTGGGCTTCCTTGTTCTTCTCGAAGTCCTCGGATGAACGATCGACCTTGGTCTCAATTACTGGCATCAGTCTCGACTACTTTGTCGCATTGAAAAGTTCTCGACCGACGAGCATGCGGCGAATCTCGCTCGTGCCTGCGCCTATCTCGTAGAGCTTGGCATCGCGCCACAGCCGCCCGGCCGGATATTCATTGATGTAACCGTTGCCGCCAAGCGCCTGGATCGCCTCGCCAGCCATCCAGGTTGCTTTCTCGGCAGCCACGAGGATACATCCAGCAGCGTCAAAGCGGGTAGTCAGGCCACGATCGCAGGCCTGCGCCACGGCATAGACATAGGCCCGGCATGAGTTCATTGCTGTGTACATGTCGGCAATCTTGCCCTGCATGAGTTGAAATTCACCGATCGGCTGACCAAACTGCTTGCGATCGTGGACATACGGCAAGACGAGGTCCATGCACGCTGCCATGATGCCGAGTGACCCGCCCGCAAGAACCACGCGCTCGTAATCAAGCCCGCTCATAAGAATTGCAGCACCTTTGCCCTCTTCCGCCATCAGGTTTGTGGCCGGAATACGACAATCTTCGAGCAAAACCTCGCTCGTGTCCGAGCCGCGCATGCCGAGCTTGTCGAGCTTTTGCGGTGTCGAAAATCCAGGCGTGCCGCGCTCGATCAGGAATGCACTCACGCCTTTCGTCCCAGCGCGCGGATCGGTCCTCGCGTACACGATCATGACGTCAGCGCCCGGCGCATTCGTGATCCACATTTTCGAACCGTTCAACACGTATTCATCGCCGTCGCGAACAGCCACGGTACTCATGCTCATGACGTCCGAGCCCGCACCGGACTCGCTCATTGCGAGCGCACCCAGGTATTCACCGGAGACGAGCTTCGGCAGGTACCTCTCTTTCTGCTCCTCGTTGCCCCAGCGGCGCAGCTGGTTCACGCAAAGATTGGAGTGTGCTCCGTAGGAGAGTCCCACCGATCCCGATGCACGACTGATTTCTTCCATTGCGATAACGTGCGCAAGGTAGCCCAGCTCAGAGCCGCCGTATTCGCTCTCAACGGTGATACCAAGCAGGCCCAGGTCACCGAGCTCGGTCCAGAGATCGCGCGGAAATTCGTTGTTCTCGTCAATCGCGGCAGCGCGAGGTGCTATGCGATCCGTTGCAAAACTCCGCACGGTGTCGCGCAAAAGGTCGAGATCCTCTCCATGACCAAAGTCGAATTCAAACATGGGTAAACGGCCTTTCGTAAAATAATCAGAGAGAAGATCATTCTCCGGCTCAACTCAGATGCTTGAAATACCGTTTGCGTAGTAGGACCGGATGGTCACACCACCTAGCTACCCGAGAGTTTTTCGATAAACAGTGAGAATAGTTCGTACTGCGACGTGATGCCGAGTTTTGCAAACAGGTTACGTTTGTGAACCATCACGGTACCCGGCGCAATATTCAGCTCACGGGCGACCGACTTTGTCGAGTGGCCGCGCAACAACAGGCGAGTAATCTCGCGCTCGCGCTTTGTCAGTATATCGGCACCGAAATTCTCATAACACTCGGTTAATCGTTGGTGAATGCCCTTGTTTGGTTCACTGCGCTTGTTGCCATGCTGCCAGAGCTCCCAGGTGCGCCGCATTGCGGCGCAAATGA
The DNA here is from genome assembly GCA_041574375.1 of Woeseiaceae bacterium. Classification (GTDB taxonomy): domain Bacteria; phylum Pseudomonadota; class Gammaproteobacteria; order Steroidobacterales; family Woeseiaceae; genus UBA1847. The sequence goes on along the minus strand of JBFFOS010000023.1, from coordinate 3,524 downwards.
CGGGCTCGATCAGTGACAGGCGCGCGAGTTCGGCTTTTGAGAACATCTTTCGCCGGCGCCCCACGACCAGCACCAGTGCGGTCCCATCTTCTACGTTGACAAGAAAATCCATCTCATCCTTGAGGTGAGTCCGGTCGCAGTACTGTTTGTAATATTCGCTGGAATGGAAGCGATCCGGCGTGGCATCGCGAAAACGACACATGGATGGCTTGTCCCGCCGAAGCGCAAGTTGATAGAGCGGATCAAGAAGGTAAGGCCCGGCGAGGTAGCGGTGGAGATAATGTTTCTCCCGCTTGGGGCCGAGGTTGTGATGCACCACTTGCGGTGTCGCGTCGGCATGGAAGGCCAACAGACTTGCCCCGTCATGCGAAACGACCTGGTCTACGGCAGCGATCAGGGCGCCAGCGATGGCCTGATCGTCGTCGGCGGCCAGCAAGTCGCCAATCGTTGCATGCCAGGCCGGGTTTTCGAATCGCGAGAGGGCCATATTCAGGGTTGGTATAACGCTGCGGTTGAGCCCGCCGGGTCGCGAATCACACAAAAACGCCCGCCTGCCAGCTCTCTAATTGGAATAATGACCTCGCCTCCATTCTCGGTACACGCGGCAGCACTCGCCTCGACGTCGTCGACGACAATGTAGATCAACCAACCCGACGGCAGATCAGCGTTGCCACCGCGTGCGTGGCAAATGCCCGAAACCGCTTCATCGTTGGCCGGCATCGTCATTGCGTAGTCCGAGTAGTCACCCATACTGACACTCTCGCTGCCCCAGCCAACGACTGCCTTGTAGAAATCGCGTACGCCGTCAGCGTCATCGACGGTCATGTCGATCCAGCCAATTTTGCCAGCCCCTGTGTTATCGGCCATGTATGCCTCGTCTGTTGTGGTTCAAATTCTAGAATGAGGTGAGGAAAGATGCAGCGTTCCCGCCAATCGGTCCCCGGCCCGACTGCGCCGTCCTGAGGTAGGCATCACCCTTCGGGTAATCCTCAGGCTGAGAGTTATAGATTCTTTGCACTCGATTACGATGGTACAGCTGCAGTTGCGACCAAAACGGTATGACTCGCGACGGATCGTTGCCGGTCAATTCGCGGTGCAGTTCCGGCAGGCGATAAAACGGCATGTTCATGTCCCTGTGATGTGCATTGTGGTAGCCGAAATTCAGCACCAGCCAGTTCAGCTTCGGAAACCGCAGACTGATGGGATTGCTGAACGTATGCTCCTGCTCCCACTCGATATCACCTTTGTGTGGCGGCTTTACGTACTCGAACAATGTCGTGTTGTAACCGTAGTCATGCTGCACGCTATCCATGAAACGCAGCACATGCATCATGATCAGATAGGCAACTGCGTAGAGCACGGCCACCTTCGGCACAACTATCACCAATGCGACGAAAATACCGCCACGGATCAGGATGACGGCAATGTTGCGTGCCCGCTGCTCACGGCGTTGCGGAATAATGAACGATGTCAGCACCATGACGCCGTGCATGATCAGGTCTTGCGCCGGAATATAGAACCACTCAAGAAGGCGTGTAACGCTCGTGAGGTGGGGGTGCCGTTCAAAAAACGCATCGTAATCGAACCAGACGACGTCGTCGTTATCGACATGATGCCGAAAATGTTTGTAGCGCATGTCTTCGTATGTTCCATAAGCAGCGCCGCAGAGCCAGCTCATGAAGCGCCCCAAATAAGCGTTATGACGGCTGTGATTGAAGACCATATTGTGGCCACATTCGTGAATCATGTAAGCGGCGATGATCATGCCGTGCGCCAGCAACAGGGTCGCGGGGAGACTCACGGCCCAGGATGTGGAAAACAGGCCGGCAAACCCGAGAACATAGGCCGCCACAGCGTACAACGTGGCAGGACCGTAATAGCGCAATCCGAGGGGGTCTTTTATCAGGCTCTTTGCTAGCATACGCACCATAATATTCCGCTCTGGAGATCCAACGAATGAAGCTCGTGACCGCCATTGTAAAACCCTTTCGACTCGATGACGTCCGCAACGCATTGAGCGAGGTCGGTATCCAGGGCATGACCGTCAGTGAGGTCAAAGGGTTCGGCCGTCAGCGCGGCCATACCGAACTCTACCGTGGGGCCGAGTATGTTGTTGATTTTCTTCCCAAAGCCAAGATTGAAGTAGCTGTCCCCGATGACCTCGTCGAGCGCGTCATCGAGGCCATCGTAGATGCCGCCAAGACCGGCAAGGTCGGTGACGGCAAGATTTTTGTCACGACAATCGACCAGGCTTGGCGCATTCGCACCGGTGAAACCGGCGACAGCGCCCTCTGAAGCCTGCCTCTGTCACGCCAGGCCCGCCTGCAAGACACCCCAAAGCGCGCGTCCCAGCATGAACCACAGTGCCAGGGCGGCCGCGCAGTAGGCCAGGAAACGTGCCATGACGATATTCACGGTACAATGAATTGCGCTGTGAATGACCCGAAACAGCAGAAACAGCCAGGCCGCGAAAACATCCAGGCTCTGCGCGGTAGCGGTCACGTACAGGTACAGACATAGCGCGTAAAACAGCACCGGCAGTTCGAACAGGTTCTTGAAATTGTTCGACGGATAGCTGATTTCCTCGGGCAACAGGGCGACGGACTTATCCGGCGTCGTATACGTCTGTACAGGCTTGCCCGCCTTGCGCATTGCCGGTATTCGCCTCGCGTACAACACGAACCAGACGACCGCCGTCAGGAACATCATGCCGAGCATCGGCATGAGAATCTGCTCGTTGCTCATGAGTCCTGCTCGTGCATGCAAAACGCGTTCAGCTTGTTGCCGTCGAACGGCTTGATGATGGACACGGCTGGCGCCTGGGGACCGGTTCCCCGGGCGATAAACCTGTCACCTTCCATGACGCGTGCGGCGCCAATGGTTGCAAACAGTTCATCATAGAATATTGTTGCTTCGTCGTACTTGTTCGTTCCAAGCGTAACGTACCCGATCATTGCCCCCTCCTTTCTTGTTTGTCTACCAGCGCATCTCGCCAGAGCTTCAGCTTACCTGAGAACGGCATGGACGCGTAGGCTGGGCTCGTGGACGGCAAGGCAACACGCTGCACGCCGACGATTCTTATGTCTGGCTCAACGAAGCGCATGAAAAGCTGCTCGGCTTTCTTGCCGTTGAATGCGACCGTCCTGATGTCAGGGTGTGCAGAAAAGAAAGTAGCGAAGTCATTTGTCGCCGCACTGCCAATTCGAATATCCGCGTCCATGCTGCCCGGTCGAATCGAACTGTGGAGCACGTCCCACAATGCAATGCCGTTCGCAATAAGCTGGGCACACCTTGTTTCATAGTCACCTTCGATACCAAACAATTCTCGCATGATTCGCCAGAACGCATTCTGTGGATGGGCGTAGTACTGCTGTTCCGCTATTGAACGAGCGCCTGGCAGGCTGCCGAGGATGAGCGATCGCGCAGCAGCGGATGCGATGGGGGGAAACCCCCGGGACCTTTCCATCAGGCCTGCATTTTCAGGATTCGACGAGCAAGCATCTCCATGTCGCCGGCATCACGTC
>JBFFOS010000022.1:0-25250 GCA_041574375.1 Woeseiaceae bacterium | reverse complement strand
CTCGATTCATTTGGTTGTTGACAGGCCTGGTCGCACTCGCCATGGGTGCCGTTGGCGTGGTACTGCCATTGTTACCGACAACGCCATTCCTGCTGGTCGCCGCTTTTGCGTTTGCTCGGTCCTCAGAGCGCATGAACAGATGGCTGCGGGAACACCGGGTTTTTGGGTCCTTGATCGACAACTGGCACCGCGACGGCAGCATTGATCCAAAAACGAAACAGATGGCAATAACCGTGATCGTCGCAACACCGGTGGTTACGTGGCTGCTCGATGTGCCACCCTGGGTCGTCGCCTGTCAGATTGTTGTCCTAAGTGCAGCGGCCGTTTTCATTCTGACTCGCCCATCGCCGGCTGAGAACCGTCCTTAGCGGTTCGCGAAAGATCAGATTTTGGAGACGCGCTGTATTAGCTGCTAGATCTTGCCGTTGACGCGATCCCAGAATTCTTCCCGATGATTCGTGCGAGGAAACTCTGTTGCCGGAATCGGAGCACCGAGAAAATTGCAGAGCGGCTCCCAACCCTGTCGGACCTCAAAGACCAGCAGTTGACTGGCCGGTATGGTTTCTTTGACTGCGTCAGTATGCGCTATGAACGCTTCGACTAATGCATCTCGATCGAGGCCAGGCGGAAAACCGGTCTTGGCAATGACGTCACCAGCCATGTTGAGCCAGGCTCTCATTTCCGGCGGCGCCTCGTCTCTCCCGGCAAGCAGCTTGTAAATAGTTGCGTCAAAGCTATCTGCCCATCTCTGCGGATCGCGTTCAGTAAGAATGAATTTCGCAGATGGATACTCGCTTACCAATTCTCGAAAAAAACAGGCGGTAGGCCAGTCCACGGCACTCTCATACCCATCATAAATCCGTGACCAGTCCGGCTTTCCCGCTGCCGCAGCCGACCAAAGGGGCACGTGCACAGGCATGTTATGAAGCACTTCCTCCATGTGGTGGCACGGGCCCAATTCGAGTTCGTTTATTGCGAGTTTGAGCGAGTATGTCCCAGTGCGGCCAACACCGGCCCCGATAACCTTCAACCCCATACTGTTTCTCCGTCAGATGAAAACTGACCGCCTTGGGTCAGTAACAGCGGCCGAGTATATAACGCAACGGGCCATCGGAAGTCAGTCGGGCGCCCTGGCAACGATGTTCTCTTCAAAGAAGCTGACAAAGCCCTCATTGAGTACCGACTTCCGAAGGTAATAAACCTCTTTTACGGGAACAGGAAACGGGCCTTGCCCATGAAACCAGAGGCTCCAGGCACCGATCGGCAATTCATGCTTCTTGAGCATTCCAGCTGCGTATTCACCATACTGCCACTCCCATAGCTCAACGATTTTCAACGCAACCATCAGCGCTGTGCTGTTCTCTTCGTCAGTCAGTTTTTCCCCCCGCGCCCACTTGTGGGTTGCCTCGAGGACATGCGGCAGCATCAACGTATCTGCTATATCAGCGCGATATTGTCTCAAACTGTACCGAGCCTGCGCTTCCAGAAGTTTGTTGTTCTGCCTTATTTCCCAAACCAGAAATAGGAGCCCTGCCAGGACTCCGACATTGGCAGCCAGGGTAACGATCTCAGAAAAGTTCAGTTCCGACATACTCAAGACCTTTTCGGGTCCAGCCAGAACGCCACCGCCGCAAATAGCAGGTAGGCCGCAACGGCAGTCACCGCAAGGACTACCTTGCTGTCGCCCTGCAGCGGCCCGAAGATGTTCACGATGTTCACGAGCAAGAGCACGACGACGAAGACACCCATGCCGTATTTTCCCGTTTTTGACGTCGCACTGGTCGAACGCAGATACAGCCATAAGCCCGCCACCAACAGGGCCGCTTCAAGCAGGTAGGTTGCGACGGCGTTGTTCCAGAGTCCAAGCCCCAGCTTCAGCGAAGCATCGCTCCATACCGGCATGTCCGGCGTGTGAACAACAACATCGAGCAGCCAATGCGACATGACTGCCAACGCGACGACAATAGCAACCGAATTACTCTTTACAATGACCCAACGAAAAAAAGCATAGGCCAGGCTGGCCCAGATAAGGAAGGCCACAAGACTATGCGTAAATGGCATGTATTCCAGCTCGAAATGCGTCGACTGGGTGAAGTTCTCTACGATGTTCAGGCGCTCAATTCCGAGTAACACGAGTGGGAAGAACACTATGTCAACAAACTGAACCGCCAGGAACAGGACGCCGAGTGATACCCTTTTTTCGAATCGTTTGAGCGCAAGACTTGCCGCATAATGGCCAACGAACATACCCAGAGTTCCTATCTTGAATTCAGGAGGCCACTTTGGCTCAGTGGCGGTCGTCCAGACTATAGCATCCGAGCGGCGGCATTCAGGCGCACCGAAAATCTGCACGGAAACGTGACGCGTCTCGCATCGATCCCGGGGCGTAGCGCTTAACCTGACACGCCAATGTGGAAGGACGTGTAAATGCAGAAGATATGGCTACCCCCGAAGCTATACCAGCTTCTACCTCTTGCTTACCTCCTTTCCGGTTTGCTCATGTTAGCCAAGTTCGGTGATGAACCTATGGGCCTCCTCAGTGGCTCAATGCTATGCGGGGCTGCGGTTCTGGTGTGGGGGTTGAGAATCCTCGCGGGCAATGCGTCTGACAACCGGCGCCGCGATTAGCGGAACCAGGCTGGCGACAGTAATTACCAACCATCCGGCAAGCCCCGGGTCGTACAATTGCATGACGGTACGAAGCACTGGCGCATAGACGGCCATAAGGATCAATACCAGGCATAGCGCTAATGCCAGCCAGATCCAGATGTTGCGAGTGATCTCATTGTTGATGAGGTGCCCAAGTTCACTGCGCATATTGAACACATGCCACAACTGAGCTAACGCCAATGTGCAAAACGAGATGGTAACCGCTTGCTCTCGTCCAGACCCGAGGAAACGTAGGCTGATCGCCATGGCCGAGAGAACGACAAGCGCCATGACAACACCGTGCAGTCCGGTTTCGATCCAGTGCCGGCGCGTCAGTATGCGTTCGCTGGTTGGTCTGGGCTTGCTTTTCATCAACGCCTCTTGGCCCGGACCGACGCCAAGGGCTAAAGCCGGAAACACATCGGTTACAAGGTTGAGAAAAAGAATTTGCAGCGGCAAAAGTGGTAACGGAGCGCCAGCGATAGTGGCAAGACTGACGACCAGCACTTCACTGATATTGCACGACAACAGGTAGACAACGAATTTTCGGATGTTTTCGAATATTGCGCGACCCTGTTCTATCGCGGCGACAATCGTGCCGAACTCATCATCCTGCAGCACCATGGCCGCTGCTTCTTTGGCAACGGCCGTGCCACGCACACCCATGGCAACCCCGATGTCTGCCTTCTTCAAAGCCGGTGCATCGTTGACGCCGTCACCCGTCATTGCCACCACGTGCCCGGTCTGTTGATACAGGTCAATCAGCTTCAATTTCTGTTCCGGTGTAACGCGCGAAAATACGCGCGTGGCGAGAAGTTCCGTACGGCGTGCCTCATCGAACAAGCGATCAACCTTCTCACCGCCAAGAAAATGCGACGTATCAGTTGTGCCATCGACGACACCGATCTCCGCGGCTATGTTTCTCGCTGTCTCAGCATGGTCACCGGTCACCATGACCACGGAAATGCCTGCATCTCGGCAACGTGTGATCGCTTCTTCCACACCGTCGCGAGCAGGGTCCTCGAGCCCGACAATGCCATGAAGCGTGAGATCCTTGTAAAGCTCGCCCGCGACCATGTCGACTGACTTGTCGGCAATGGCAATGGCGCGCAGCCCTCGCCTGCATAGCTTCTCTACCCTGCCGAGCCAGTATTGCAAGTCCTGCTCATCCAAGGGCATAACGCCGCCTTTGGTATGTACAGCGTTGCAACTGGACAAGATGACCTCTGGTGCACCTTTAACCGCGACCAGGTATCTGCCGTTACTCTTGTGTACCGTGGCCATGCGTTTGCTGTCCGGATCAAATGCATCTTCACGTACCTCGGGTGTTCTTTCGAGTAACTCCTCCCGCCAGATATCATGTTTCGCGGCCGCATCGAGTAAAGCGATCTCCGTCGGGTCTCCAACCCCGGCCCCATCGGCCTCGCCGGGTCGTTGCAGTGTGGCATCGTTGCAAAGCACGGCTGTAGTCAGCAGGTCTTCCAGCCGTGCTGCCGAAGCCGCTTCAAGCGGTTCATCTGTCTCGACATCGGCATCCGCCAACAAGGCTATCGTGACAGCCATGCGATTTTCAGTGAGCGTGCCCGTCTTGTCAGTCAGGATTACGCTCACCGCCCCCAGCGTTTCGACAGCAGACAACTTGGTGATCAGGGCGTTGCGTTTCGCCATCCGCCACATGCCACGCGCAAGCGCTATGGTGGCAACGATGGGCAAGCCTTCTGGAATTGCCGCGACAGACAGTGCGATGGCCACTTCAATAGCGAGCACGGTCTCACGACCGGCCAGGATGCCACCGACAGCAACGAACGCACCGATGACGATGACTACCCACGCAAGACGTTCACCGAACGCATCAAGTCGTTTCTCTAATGGTGTTTGTTGTGCCTCGGCTTCGCTGACCTGCTCGAATATCCTGCCGAAAGCTGTCCGCATGCCGGTTGCCACCACAACACCACGACCTGTGCCGCGCGTAATAACGGTGCCCTTGTACGCCATGTTGTGGCGATCCAATGAAACGGTGTCTGCTGGAAGTTGATCGCTGTGCTTGTGTACTGGCAGTGACTCGCCTGTCAGCGTCGATTCGTTGGCATTGAGCTTTGCAGTGCGAATAAGACGAAGGTCGGCCGGCACAAGGTCGCCAGCCTCCAATAATACGATATCGCCGGGAACCAGTTCTTCAGCTTCGACATACCGAACGCTCCCTGCGCGTAGCAGCACACACGTAACCCGCGCGAACCGACGCAGCGCTTCCATGGATCGTATCGCTCGCCATTCAGTTATAAATCCTATCGTCGCGTTGATGACGATCACTATGAAAATCGCCACCGCTTCCGCGATATTGGAAAACAGCATAGCCAGGATGCCCGCGCCTGCAAGCAGCACGATGACGATGCCCTTGAATTGATCCACGAGTATCGATATCAGGTGCCGCTGCCGAGTGGCTTGTAGTTGATTTCGTCCGAATTCGCGGCGGCGCCTGAGCGCTTCGGTTTCGTCGAGACCACGTTCCGGGTCGACAGCCAATTCCTGCAGCACGTCAAAGCTACTGAGGCTCCAGGGTAACAACCCCTGATCAGGCTGCACGGCCATTATCGTAGGCCTCCAACATCAGCGACGTGTCTCTTATCATCTTCCTGTCGCAGTCGTCCTAAAGCGCAGATTTTATCGACTTAATGATGGCTCCCGGATCGACCTTCCGGTCTGTCCTGACAAACACCGCGTGTTCACGCTCAGCGGAAGTCAATGGATCGGCGTGTCTGTACTGATACGCCAATATTTCGGGGCCCGCCTCGGACGCGTCGTCACGGACCGCAAGCCTGTGCCGCAGACGCTGTAGCAGCTCATCGTCACTCGCTGAGACATCGATCCATACGAGTGCAACACCTTTGCGTTTCGCCAGCGAAGCAAGCAACTGGCGGTGCTTGTGCAGTAGAAATGACGCATCGGCAATTACGTTGAAGCGAGCTTCGATCAGGCTATCGATAATCTCCATCATCACCTCATAGACTTCGGTTCTTGCGTGCGTCGTGTATGCCCCGCTGCCGGGCCCAGAGTGCGTGCTGGCCGTTTCAGTGAGCAAAAGTTGCCGCTTACGTTCAATGTCCGAACGCACCCTGATCGCGGGGAGCTCCGACATTAGCAGGGTTGAAAGCCATGTCTTTCCAGAGCCAGAAAATCCATGCATGCCAACCGCAATTGGCTGTGGTCGTCTGATCCAGCGGATGGCCACGCCGAGATAATGTTTGAGCTGATCACTATCATGGACTCGCGCCACGGCCTCGCTTTCCTCTCCATAACGGACGGCGGCAACTTTCGCGCGAATCATGCAGTGATAGACGAAGTACAACCCGAATACCGACAGCCCCGAGTAATCGCCTGTACATTCGAGATAGCGATTCACCAGGACAGCGGCGAGATCCTGTCTCGCATAGGCAACAAGATCCATCGCAAGAAAGGCGAGATCGCTGATAACGTCAATGTTGCGCAGCGCCGCGTTAAACTCTACGCAGTCAAAAGCGACTATGCCGGAGGGCAGGCGGACGAGGTTTTTGAGGTGCAGATCACCATGACACTCACGCACGAAACCGTGCTTATGTCTGTGGACTAAGGTCTGTTCAAGCTGACTGAGAGACCGCCCCGTCCATGCTTCGATATGACGTGCGGTTCGCAAGTCCGTTACCGAATTTATTGGAGGAAAATTCTCGAGTTGCGGTTCTCGTATCTGCCGTACGGCATCTTCTTTATCAGCAAACTCCAGGACGACGGCATCTCGATGATAGGCGGCGATCGTGGCCGCCACATCATGCATATCATTTTCATTCAACAGGCCCGCCTCGAGTTGCCTGTCGAGCTGGGCGCTCTGGCGGAACTGGTGCATTTTAAGAGCGTACTCGATAGCCCTGCCCTCACCCGCAACTTCCGGACTCCTCTCGCTACCGCATATCGGTACGACTTCGAGATAGAGCTGCGGCGCCATACGTCGATTTAGCCGGAGCTCCTCCTCGCAAAAATGCTGGCGTTGCCGCAGCGTGCTGAAATCGAGAAAATCGAGTTTGAGGGACTTCTTTATCTTGTATGCATAGACTCCGGTGAGAATCACCCAGGAAATATGCGTTTCGATTAGCTCGAGCGATTCGACAGGGTGTGGGTACACCTCGGGCTTCATTAGCGATGCAATAAGCTCTGACTGTCTGGTCTGGCTACCGGCCACTCTTCACCGCCGATACTTCTACGACACTTGCAGTTGCGGATACCAGGTATCCTTTCTCTCTGCTACATAATCTTACTTACGCTTCTTTGTCTCGGTTAGCTATACCCAAAAATACCTAACGCGATGACCCGGCGCCCCTTCCCTGCCCTATACTCCCATTGAAACAACGGGATAATTAACGTGAATAAGGTAATTGGACTCATTGCAGGCTCTTTTTTGCTGACCGCAGTCGCTGCGGAAGATCTAAAACCACGTGCACGTGATATTGGCATCGCCCCGGGAATACTGTCACCCGGGGCCCTGAATGCGATCACCGATGTTCACGGCGTGAAGGTCGGCCACGTAACGGTTCGGCAAAACACGCGCTTCAACACGGGCGTCACCGTCATCATTCCTGCGAACGGTAACCTGTATCAGGACAAGGTCCCTGCGGCAATATACGTCGCCAACGGGTATGGAAAGCTCGCAGGACTTAGCCAGGTGAGCGAACTCGGCGAGATCGAAACACCCATTGCACTCACTAATACATTGAACGTGCCAGAGGGCGTTGCCGCACTCATGGAGTGGACGCTCGATCAGCCCGGAAACGAGAACGTGCGTTCAGTGAATGCCGTCGTTGGCGAGACCAACGACGGTTACCTGAATGATATTCGGGCACGCGTGTTGAAAAAAAGTCACTTCATTGAGGCCATAGAGGTCGCCACGCCTGGACCCGTGCAAGAAGGAGCCGTTGGCGCGGGTACAGGGACGATAGCGTTCGATTTCAAAGGCGGCATAGGTACCAGCAGCCGGATACTCCCACTCGGCCTGGGTGGCTTCACGGTTGGTGTCCTGGTGCAAAGTAACTTTGGCGGCGTGCTGACTGTCGACGGCGTGCAGGTAGGCAAGGAACTCGGCCAGCACTACCTCAAAGATGCGGTACAGGGCGATAACAGCGCGGATGGCTCAATCATGATCGTCGTTGCGACTGATGCGCCTCTGAGTGACCGCAACCTGGAGCGGCTGGCCAAACGCGCGATCGTTGGGCTCGCGCGCACGGGAGCCACCATGACCAACGGTTCGGGTGACTATGTCATCGCCTTTTCATCTGCTGAGAGTGTGCGGCGTACAGCTGGAACGCCCGTTCAGGAAAAAACGGAGCTTGTGAACAATTCTATGTCGCCTCTGTTCCAGGCCGTAGCGGAGGCCACCGAAGAAGCAATCTACAATTCCTTATTGCAGGCCGAGGATGTGTCAGGACATAGAGGCACAATTGAAGCGCTCCCGGTCGAAGCGCTGAAGACACTTCAGAACTGACGCGAAGCAGCATCCATGAACATCGTATTTGACCTGGGCGGCGTCGTATTCAGATGGCAACCCGAAACAATCATTCGGCATTTCTTCCATGACTCGAAAGAACAGGATCGGGTCCGGTCGGAAATATTTTCACACGTTGACTGGATTGAGCTGGACAGGGGAACCATCGAAACAGAGCAGGCAATAACTCGCGGCGCGGCACGGACCGGGCTCCCCCGCACCAGAATAAGAGAACTTCTGAACGCAGTACCGCAATTTCTTACCCCCATGGAAGAGACACTCGACTTGATACGCGTCATTCGGCGTTCGAATCACAAGTTGTTCGTCCTTTCGAACATGCACCCTGCGTCGATCTCCTACCTGGAGAAAACGCATGATATATGGGGTCTGTTTGACGGCGTGGTAATCTCCAGCCGGATTCAAATGGTCAAACCGGAGATTCCGATATACGAGCACTTATTGGCCACCTACAGTCTAACCCCCGCAGAAACTGTATTTATCGATGACCTGAGTGAGAATCTGACGGCCGCTTCCACACTTGGTATCCAGACCATTCGATTTGTGGATGCAGACCAATGCAAACAGGATTTGACGAATCTTGGCTGTATCTAGAGAATCACGCACCGTTTCACATCGAACACACCCTTCCAGGCATGCCAATCCATTCCACCCTTCGAATCTTCCTGCGACAGCACTCGAGCATGTTTCTGAACCTGCTGTTCTTCCTCGCCGTGTTCGTTGCAATCAGTGCATTTCAGACTCGTAACATGTTGTCGTCGTCCGGCAGCACTCCACCAGCGCTCAGCGGCCCTTTGTTGCGCGGCGGCACTTACGATCTGAAGACCGTCGGTGAACGCCCTGCACTCATCTACTTCTTCGCACCATGGTGTAATTTTTGCGCCGCAAGTTCCGACAACCTGACTCGCTTGCGGCGAATACGAGACGAAGATTCCCTCGAGATCCTGACCGTCGTTCTGGATTGGCAGACTCTCCAGGAGGTGCAGGATTACGTAGATCGTCATGATCTGGATCTGCCGGTCCTTCTCGCCGATCGACAGGTGGCACAGGATTGGCGTGTCATGGCGTTTCCCACCTACTACGTTTTGGACAGTGAACGGCGTATCCGTCGCCGCGACCTTGGCTACAGCACACAGTTTGGCCTCTGGTGGCGAACCTGGCTCGTCGACTGAGAATATTTCCGTCGACGACAGGGATACGAAAAGACCCTGATTGCCAACTATTGTTCGCCTCATCAAACTCGCAGGACCTACCACATGAAAAACCCTGGAGGGAACGCTCATGTGTCGCTGGCTTGCTTACTCAGGCGCACCCATTCTTCTCGACGAGGTCCTGTTCAAGACGGACCACTCCCTGATTGACCAGAGTCTCCGCGCGATGGACACGACCAACACGACGAACGGCGACGGTTTCGGCGTCGGCTGGTATGGAAAACGTGATGTTCCCGGAGTCTACAAGGACGTGCGACCCGCGTGGAACGATGCCAACCTGCATGCCCTGGCTGCGCAAATCGAATCGCCGATGTTCCTGGCACACGTCCGCGCAACAACCGGATCTCCGGTGCAAATGACCAATTGCCATCCGTTCAATCACCGGCAGTGGTTATTCGTACACAATGGGCTCGTCAATGAATACGAGCGACTGCACCGCGATCTGGCTTTTGCTGTTGCGCCGGAACTATTTCCCCTGATTCGCGGCACGACAGACTCCGAATTAATGTTTCTGCTCGCACTGACTTTTGGTCTCGACACCGATGTATTTACCGGCATAGCACGCATGGCCGGTCTGGTTGAGTACATTGCCGCCCGGCACGATATCGAAGAAGCCTTACAAATGACCCTCGGTATCAGCAACGGGGAGTCACTGTATGCCGCACGCTACTCGACTGTAGGTAAGTCCCGTTCGCTGTTTTACAGTGCCAGCCACAACGCCGCGATGGACATTGCGCCGGGCGTCGGCACGTTTTCGTCAGATGCACGAGCGATTGTTTCCGAACCACTGAGCTCCCTCGCGTCAGAATGGGTTCCTGTACCGGAGGCGAGCTTCCTCACGATTACCAAGGGCGAAATTTCCTGTAAGCCCTTCGCCCCGATTCCCCCGTAGGACACCTTGCCAGCCGCCGCAAACAGATGGTCTTTCGCGAACATAGCTCGTACTCTATGCGAGTGGTAATCGAGGGTACGTCACATGGCCACGATCAGGCTGTCAATCGCCGGAATGAGTTGCGCCGGCTGCGTCTCAAAGACCGAGAAAGCCTTGCAGGCTGTGCCGGACGTATTGTCTGCGACTGTGAACTTTGCTGAGCACACGGCGACAGTGGAGGGAAATGTCGACGCCCGGACTCTGATCCAGGCGATCACTGACGTGGGCTACGAGGCCACGGAACTGGCAGACGAAGAAGACCTGACCGAGAAGGATGCCGCGGAGCGAGCGCACTACCACGCCCTGCTGAAAAAATCAGCGGTCGCTGCTGCCCTTGGTATTCCGCAGTTCGTATTTGGCATGGCCGGTGCCTTACCCGACCTGAACACGAGCGCCGGTCGGTTGTTCTGGTTGATTATTGGTATTGCCACGTTACTCGTGCTGGCTTACTCGGGTGGCCATTATTTCTCCGGGGCCTGGAAGTCTGCGAAGAACCATTCGGCCAACATGGATACGCTGATCGCGCTCGGCACCGGAACTGCGTGGGTCTATTCGATGGTTATCCTCACGTTTCCGCAACTCGTTCCAAGCATGGCCCGGCACGCCTATTTCGAAGCGGCATCGATCATTATTGCCCTGATAACCCTGGGCTCAGCGCTCGAGATGCGGGCCCGGGGCAAGACATCGGAGGCCATCAGGCGGCTTATCGGATTGCAGCCCAAGACGGCACGCGTCGTCCGCAATGCCGAGGAACTCGACGTGGCAATTCGCGATGTCGGCCTGGGCGAAACCCTGCGCGTCAGACCTGGAGAGCGTATCGCTGTCGACGGCGTGATCATTGACGGCCACTCGACCGTCGATGAATCGATGTTGACCGGGGAGCCAATCCCCGTGGAGAAGCAACAGGGCGACGAAGTCGCAGCCGGAACCATAAACCGAAGCGGAAGCTTCCTGTTTGTCGCCAAACGCATTGGCAGGGATACGGCCCTCGCACGGATTATCGAGATGGTCAGGACCGCCCAGGCTTCAAAGCCCGCCATCGGTCGCATAGTCGACAAGGTTGCCGCTGTCTTTGTCCCAACCGTGATGATTGTCGCAGTGCTGACATTCCTGGCATGGATCAACTTCGGCCCTGCAGCCGATACCACTGCTTACGCCGTCGTCACGGCCATGACAGTCTTGATCATCGCTTGCCCGTGCGCTCTCGGCCTCGCAACACCCATGTCCATAATGATTGGCGTTGGCAAAGCCGCGGAGTTCGGTGCACTCATCCGCAATGGGGATGCACTGCAACAGGTTGGCAAGCTGGACGTAATCGTCCTCGACAAGACAGGCACCGTTACGGAAGGCAAACCCAGCGTCACGGAAGTCAGCGCAGCCAGGGACTGGAATCGCGACGATGTTCTGCGCCTGGCGGCATGCCTCGAGAAGGCATCGGAGCATCCGCTTGCCGATGCCATAGTCGCTGCCGCAGAGGATAGTAACCTGCAGTTGTCAGCAGCCGAGCAATTCAATGCAATCGCCGGGCATGGAGCGGAAGCGCACGTAGACGGCCGCAAAGTATTGCTTGGCAGCCGCAAGTTGATGGCCAACCACGATATCGACACCAGCGACCTGGACGACGCAGCCGAACAGGCGATGACCAGGGCTCAGACACCCGTGTACGTCGCCGTAGACGAGGCCGTGGCAGGCCTGATCAGCGTTTCCGATGCAATCAAGCCTGATTCTCGCGAGGCGATACAGCGCCTGCAGAGGGCCGGCATCACCGTCGTACTTCTGACCGGCGACAACCAGGCAACCGCCGACGCGGTGGCCGGCGAAATCGGGATCAAGGACGTATTCGCCGAAGTCCTGCCGGAAGACAAGGGCGAAAAAATCGCATCATTGCAAGAAGCCGGTCACATTGTTGGCATGGTCGGAGATGGCATAAACGATGCGCCAGCGCTTGCACGGGCCGACGTTGGCTTTGCCATAGGCACCGGCACAGACGTTGCCATCGAAAGTGCCGACATCACCCTGATGCGCGGCTCTTTGCAGGGCGTCGTCGATGTGGTCGTTGTTTCCAGGGCTACCGTTCGCAACATCAAGCAGAATCTTTTCGGCGCATTCATTTACAACACCCTGGGTATCCCGATTGCGGCCGGCGTGCTGTTTCCTTTCGTTGGAATGCTGCTCAATCCGATGATCGCGGGCGCGGCGATGGCCATGTCTTCAGTCACCGTGGTCAGCAATGCAAACCGCCTGCGGTTTCTGAAACAGGGCAAGACACCGTGACGACCTTACTGGTAAATATCGCCGGCATCATCTTGATCGGCTTGATCATCTGGTGGTTCTGGCTTTCCGAGCGCAAGTAACACGTCGGCATGTGGCGCCGATTGGCTACGCCTCCATACGCGACCAGTCCGGGCTCACAGCCCCACTAGTTGCGCGTGGATTCCCTCGCTCCGAACTTTTACAAGAATGTCGTGCGACTTTACGTGCTCTGGGTTAAAGACGATTGAAATAAGATGCGGCGTGTCATCACAGTTGCAGGCACTGACCACACCGCCCATCTTATGAATGTGGTTTTCAAGAGTCTTGACCTGGTCAGACGGAAGCGTCTCGTTGATATGAAGAACAACATCGGAAAGGCTGGTACTCATGACGTTCTCCTTTTCCCATGTAAGTATAGACTCGTGCGGTCCTGAGCTGTCAATTCTGGGATGTACCTAGCAACCTCGTAACCAGCTGCCAAAGGAAAACCCACTATTCATGGACATCCCCTCAAAGTGCTATCGATGAACTCGTTCGTGCTTGTTATGAGCTCCGGAGCAAGTGGCAACGACGGGTCGCCGTAGGAACGCATTTGTGCCTGCGGGTCCGGTTCAACCATCTTGAGCACGTGGTTCATTCCGTCGATGACAACCAGTTCTGCACCTTTACCGGCAGCGGCCAGTCGTTCACCGTACGAGGCCGGAATCTGGATATCTGTCGTACCGAAGATAAGCAGGATCGGGATATCCAGCGCAGCAACGGCCTCGGCCGGATCGAAGGCGAACCAGGACACCAGGTAGGGCTGAACACTGTCGCGAAACAGCGCTGCAAGTTCGGGCGGCGTATCGGCGACCGTTCTCCCCGCCTCGAGCTCAGCCACAATATGCTCGGTCTTTACCAAGAGCTCGGGGGGCAGTTTCGGTCGGAGCTGCTCGAGAATGATTTGCCCGGCCGGTATACCCGGACCAGCAATTGCAATGACGGCGCAAACGTCTTCGCCTGCGGCCGCAACGGTCCCTAATTGAGCGCCTTCACTGTGTCCAATAACCAACAGCGGGACGTCGGTTCTGGACCGAAGGAAACCGAGCAGCGTCTTCGCGTCGTCAATATAGGTATCGAAACGAAGATCGGCTTCCGAGAGTGACGTGCTGGCGCTCTCGCCTATCAGCCGTTTGTCGTATCGCAGCGAACCAATACCATTTTTCGCCAATGCCTCGGCGAGCATCTTGAGGCTGTTATTGGAACCCGGGATCCCTTTCGAGTTGCCGTTACGGTCGGTTGGGCCGGATCCCGCGATGATCAATGCCACCGCTTTTGGTTTACCTGTATCAGGCAGGAGGTATGTTCCCGCAAGCGGACCGAGCTCGGTCTCAACAAGAACATCCTCAGGTGCTGCCCAAACATAGTCGTGTGAAAAAGCCAACACCGCCATGAGCAGGGTGAGCACATAGCGCATGATCATTCGTCCTCGACAACGACGGCCGTGCCGATGGCCAACAACTCTGCCGCACCCCCCATGAGCACCGACGTTGTGAATCGAGTGGCGATGACCGCGTTGGCACCCAGTTCAGCCGCCTCTTTGGTCATCCGATCGAGACTTTGCTCGCGACTTTCCGCCACAAGTTTGGCGTACTCGTGCACTTCGCCGCCAACTATGTTGCGCAGACCGGCCATGATGTCCTTGCCAATATGACGTGCCCGGACTGTGTTGCCACGCACGATTCCAAGTGTCTTGACGATGCGCTTGTTTGCAATCGTTTCGCTGGTCACTACTAACATTGTCTAGATCTCCACATCTTTGTACTTGTCGGACTTGCGCTCGATCAATCGCTGCCTCAGGACCGAAACAAAAAGCGCCACAAATCCGCCATAAATAACCGTGACCACGAGTTTCTCAGTCCAGCCCACTGATGGGTCGGTCAAAAACTCGTAGATCCCTATGCCCGCAACGGCCAGGAAGCCGCCGATCAAGAGCAACCAGCCGATACCACGGGTCACCCGAACCGTGCTGTCATTCATCATCTCTCTCCAGTTGTCCTCACCAATTTCACTCAGGCGTGCGTCGCCGACATCGCGACGAATCTCGCGGAGTTCATCGCGCAACTGACCACATTCGGCACAGGACTCGCAATGAACATCCACGCGTTGCCGCTCCTGCTGCGTCAGTTCGCCGTCGATGTACCCGGACAGCAACTCACCTACGTGCTGGTCTATGTGATTTGTTCTACTTGCCATCTATCTCGAGCGCCTCCTTTAGCGCCAGCCTGGCCCGATGCAGCCTCGACATCACGGTTCCGGATGCAATGCCCAGGACTTCGGCAATCTCGGCATAACTGAGGTCCAGGTAATCCCGGAGTACGATGATTTCGCGCTTGTCAGCTGGCAGCACCGAAATCGCATGCCGGATAACTGCGGAACGCTGCTCTCTACTCAACGACTGTTCGGGACCGAGACCGGGATCACGCACCAGTTCCGTAGAGTCGTCTCCCGGCCGCCTGCGACGCAACATGTCCAGGCAACGATTTCGCACGACGCGCATGAACCATGGCCGGAGTGGCCCTTTGGCCGCATCGTAGCTTTCGGGCGCGCTCAGGACCGTCGCAAACGCATCCTGCACAGCGTCTGCCGCATCATCGGCGTTGCCGAGAATCTGGGTAGCCAGCGCATGCGCACCGCCGCCGAGTTGTGCCAGTTTCTGCTGCATATTGCGTGTTTTTGTTGGTCTCATAGACACTACGCACCAGCGTTGGTGAATATTCCCGGAGAAAGGCAAAAAAGCCTAAATGTGCGGCAGGTAACGGAATTTAGCCCTCTGACGACTGAAAATACCTGCATGCTCTTGTCAGATAGCGTTTACAAGCGGGTCCCGCTCTTCTGGACGGTCATCGGAATCCTCTTCCTGATTCTGGGTCTGTCAGCTGGTTCCGGCTTGAGTCTGTTTCCAGCGTACCTCGCGCTGGGCACCCTGTGTATTGCCCGCGGCATCTGGATCTACCAGGCCCGTTGGCAGCATCATCGCAAGAACCAGATGAATATCCTGCGTTCAACACAGATCATCGATCACAAGTCGCTTCCGCAGTCTCGCGACTCCTAGCTATCAATAATACCGGCAGTGCGAAGAGCGCTAAGCAGCTGCGTCCAACGCTGTTCGAGCGTCCCCGTATAGCCGATGGAAATACGCATGAGGCCCGGTGAGATGCCGGCCGAGTCCTTGTCCTCATCGCTCAGTTCGCTTGACGTGCTCGAACCGGAGCATGACATCAGCGTGTCGAAGTAACCCAGGCTGACGGCAAGAAAACCAAATCGCTGCTCGTTCTGCAGGCAGGACATCAGGGCATTAGCGCTCTGCTCGCTGCCGACGTCGAGCGTAAATATGCCTCCATAGCCAAATTCGTCACAACGCAACTCGTTGAACAACTCGTGGTCCGGGTGATCGGGCAACCCCGGGTAGCAGACTTTGAGTCCCAATTCGGACAACCGTGCAGCCATCGCCAGGGCTCTCTCACTGTGTGCGGTCATGCGCAGGGGCAAGTGTGGAATTCGCAGGGCAATGGCCGATGCAACGTTCGGATCCATGGTCGGCCCAAGCAACATGAGCGAGCCGAGGTGAAGATCCATGAGTTGGCCGATGAATTCTTCGTTGCCGCAAATAGCCCCGGCAATGACATCGGACGCACCGCTGATGAACTTGGTCAGACTGTGCACCACGACGTCAGCACCCAAAGCAGCCGGGCTCAGAATAAGCGGGCTGAAGGTGTTGTCGACCACGAGCTTGACGCCCTTTTCTTTGGCGACTTCGGCGAGTTTCGGCATATTTGCCAGTCGCAAGGTCGGGTTCGAGACACTCTCCGTGAAGATCAACCGGGTTTTGTTTGTAATCGCAGCACGCACTGCATCAATGTCGGTGATATCCACAAACCGGGTGCGGATACCCGCTTTCGCCGGAAGAAAATCGTGCATCAGCGCATAGCTGCCGCCGTAGATGGCATTGGACGCAACGATTTCATCGCCTGCATTGCAGAGCCCGAATATGACACCGGATATCGCGCCCATACCACTTGCCGTACAGTAGCCTGCCTCCGTACCGGCCAGTGCGGCCATCTGCCTGCCAAGGTTGAATACCGTCGGGTTGAAGTGGCGGCCGTAAAGATAGCAGCCCTTATCCGGGCCCGCACGCCCATGAAACAGGTCCGGCATCGTCGCCGGATCGATGACCGTGAATGTCGAGCTTGCCTCGATCGACATGTTGACGCCGCCATGTTCACCGAATTCATGACGCAGATGCGCCAGATCCTCGATAGGGTTTCGGCCAGTCATCCTTTTTCTCCCTGCCAGACCTTTGCGGTTTCAGGGAAATCACGCGTCCTTTTTCAGGATCAGGAGATTGCCCAGAAGAACAAGCGCAGCACCAGTTACGATTGTCCCGGTTAGCCGCATGCCTTCAAACACCACCGAGAGAATGACCGCGACAACCGGGAACATGACAGTCACGTATCCCGCTTTGTGCGCACCGATTCTGCCGAGGAGCGTCAGGTATGCGCCAAACGCAATAACAGAGCCAAATATTGCCAAATATGCCAGCGACGATATGTACGTAAATGTCGCGTCAAAATTGAACTCGTGACCGCTCGCGAGAGCAACAAAGCTTGTCAGGATCGCGCCGTAAAACATGCCCCAGGTATTCGTTTCAACAACCGGCAGCCGTCTCTTTTGGGCCGACTGCGACAGCATGTTGCCAAAGGAGGCTGTCAGTGCGCCACCAAGCGCAAGGACCGAGCCGAAAAACATCGAATCAGTTACAGCGATTGACTCGATTTGTGGTGCGAACAGCACCACGATTCCAACGATGCCAAGCAGTGCGCCGGCAAGGACATATACTGTGACCCGTGTGCCAAAGAATATCCGCGACAGGATGATGTTCATCCACAGCATGGTCGAGAACGCAATGGCTGCCAGTGCCGATGTGATGTGAACCTGGGCACGATACGCAAAGATGTAATTAAGGCAAAACAGCAATAGTCCGAGCAGTACGAAATACGCATGCTCCTTTACGCTAAACCTGAGCGACAGCCCACGGAACCGGCACCAGGCAAATAACACCAGCGCCGCCGCCGCGTAGCGATAAGCAATCGACACTTCGGGTTCCACGACACCTAACTGGTATTCGATGGCCAGCCAGGTGGAACCCCATATCACCACGGTAATGGTATAGAGGATCGAGTTATTCATTGTCAGAGACAGCGGCTTCTGAAGTCCGCAGCCAGGTCTCCCGGGTTCCGGGAGGCATCAAAGTACTCTTGAAGGTAATCCATGCGCGACTTGAGTAACTTGCCGTCTGTGGCCGGCAGCCCTGCGACAAGCTCGAGAATATCCTGCTTGCGTGCTTCGATAGCCGCAATGCCAGCCTTCTCATCCATACCTTTGATGCAGTAGCCACGATAGCGACGCGTGCGGACCGACCGCGTCCCTACCTCGGGTGAGGGTTTCGCATACCGCGCATTCACCAGGCCGGCCTGGTCGAAGTCATAAGGCACATAATAATGCGAACCACCGATATCCAGCATGATGCCGTTGTGGCAACAATTCTCATCACCGATAGCCGTGACCAGCCCCCAGTCCGTATTACCGATAAGGTACTGAAAAATAAACGTAACTGCAGCCTGCCGGGTGTTTAACATCAAGCGGTTCACATTCGGCACGTGCAATATCTCGCCACCCGTTCGCGCAGCGAGTTCTCCTTCCGACTCGATCAGGAAACCGTATCGAACCACGGGCTTGGACGTTGCTTTCTCGGTGTCGATGTATCGTATTTTCAAAAGGCGCGTGCGCAGCGCTACATCTGAAAGCATCGCAAAAATACGGTAGGCCGCGTACTCCTCCAGCACGTTTTGCTCATACGCGTCCGAGTCCCTGCAGTGCGTCACCAGTTTTAACCTGCCCTGTCCCTCGAATATCGAATCTTTTGTATCAGTAGCCGAGAAATCCAGGCGCAAAGGCCGAAAACGACATGCGCGGATGCGACTGTTGCCGCGCAATTTCACCGATACCTCAAACTCCCGCTCTCCTGCGGTGAGGACGAACTTCCGGCTACCGGGATTGCGCTTATCCTCCATTGTCGTTTGCAGTGGCCCTCGCAGCTCGATTGACAGCACATCCTCGGCGTCGAACAATCTCTCAGGCGGGGATGCGACTGCCGTACAACTGCAGAGCAAGAATGCGAATTGTGACCACGCAACGGGTTTCATAAGCGGCATGAGGCGATAATAGCGTGATGCAACAGGGACTTCTCTTATTACCGGTGGTAGTCCCCGTGTTTTTCTGGGCCGCTTATCACTATTACAAGGACCGGGACCTGCCGGAGCCGCCGGGTAATCTCCTGCTCTGTTTCGTCCTCGGGCTATTCGCGGCAGGCCTGTCGAAAGCAATGTATATCGGACTGGAACTCCTTGGTCTGCGATTCGATGCTGTGGCCCTGGCTGCGAATAACGGCCCCGGCCTCTTTGCTTACGCGCTGCTCGGGATCGGGCCCATTGAGGAAATGGCAAAAATGATTCCTTTCCTGCTGGTCGTTGTCCGGTTCAAAGCATTCGACGATTCAATGGACGGCATCACTTACGCATCGTTCATTGCCCTTGGCTACGCTGCGGTCGAGAACTACCACTACCTCGACTTTCTGACCACTACAGAGGCGTTCGCTCGAGGCTTTGCGGGCCCTGTCATCCACATCGTATTCGCGTCCATCTGGGCCCACTGGATAGCCCGTGCGCTGCTGGATGGACGATCCGTAGTATGGCCCGCTCTTACCGGATTTCTCCTGGCAGCCGCCCTGCACGGCTTTTATGACTTCGTGGTGCTCCGCCACGCAGTAGTGGCACTGCCAATTGCAGCAACACTGATCGCAACCATCTGGATATGGCGATTAAGGCTCATGCAAGACCTGCATGAACAGGCATCAAAAGGTTCGGAGCGCTAACCTAGCCGTGGTTGTACGGGTTGTTGTCGTCGGGCCTGGAAATCGGCTCCTCGAGCGACAATTCCAGCGAATCATCCGGTGCCTCGAGCAACTCCGAACAACGCCGTTGGATTTCGGCCAACTTGAGCGTTACCTGCGACTCCGAGCGCGGTATCTGCTTCACATCCTTTTGCATTTTTCTTTGCATCGGAAATTCTGTCTCCTAATGGCGACAGCCCATATGTCGCAGTATAGAGACAGGCTGGAAGCCAGACTGTGAACCCGATCACACTAACTTCGGGCGAAAAGCGGTTTTTCAGGGTGTTATGTCAGATTGCGCTTGCAATACGCGGACACGGCCTATTAGGGAGGCGATTGCTGCAAGACTGACATCAGGATCGCAATTCCTTCGATGAAATTTCCAACCCTCAGGTTCTCATTCGGTGAGTGCTGATTGTTGTCGATATTCACCGTCGGCACGGTAGCTGCCGGGACGCCGAGCGCCGCGATTATCGGAGCAATCGGTATCGAACCTCCCATCGTACGAATCAATATCGGCTCATGACCATACAGGTGCTTCATCCCTGCCCTCGCCAGCAGCGCCGGCGGCGAATTCGGGTCCGAGCGAAACGCTCCGTAGGAAATATCTGCCGTCATGCTCACGATGCGAGCGTACTTCAGGCGTTCGGCATCGCTCGGGGCATGGTCAAGAACCGTAAACCCCAAACCCTCGATGTGCCCTTTGACGAGACCAATGAGACGCTCCGGATCCGATTCCATCACGAGCCGCATGTCGAGCTCTGCGACAGCCTCGGCCGGAATGATCGTTCGTGATGCCGCGCCGGTCCATGCCGCTGACAATCCGCGAATATTCAGGGACGGAAACTGGATCGACTCCTGCAGTGTATCCGCCACCTCGTCCGAGCGAATCAACCCGACAGAACGCAGGATCGCCTCTTCATCGTCGGGCACGGCCGCCAGTATTGCCCGGGCCTCGTCGTCGAGCTCGACACCGTCGTAAAACCCGTCAATGGTCACGACGCCGTTCGGCGCCTTCATGGAGCCCAGGATTCGGGCCATCGCGAAGGCCGGATTGGGCATGAAGTTGCCGTAATGGCCGCTGTGCTGCGCAACCCGCGGCCCGTAGGTGGTCAGCGTGATGGTCGCAATACCCCGCGCTCCGAGCGATACCGTTGGATGATTCGACGCATGTGGAGGGCCATCAAAAATGAGCAGCATATCGGCTGCCAGCAGTTCCTTGTTGGCCGCTACCGCGGCAGCAAGGTTGGGCGAACCCAGCTCTTCTTCCGTATCAATCAAGACCTTCAGGTTATACCCGAGGTCCGATTTGACCCCAGTCAGCAGCTGCACGGCCATCATGAACTGGGTCATCGGCCCCTTCGAATCAGCCGCAGACCGCGCAAAGATCCGCCAATCCGGATTCAACCCGGTTTGCAGCCGACTCCAGTCGATAGTCTCCCATTTCCCGTCGGCGAGCTGCTCCTTGAGGACGGCATCGTAGGGATCAGCCTGGTGCCACGCAGATCGATCGACCGGCTGCCCATCGGCCTGGAGGTAGATCAACACGGTCGTGTCAGCATTGGCGGACAGCCGCTCGGCATACACTGACGGGCTACCGTCTGTTGGCAGCAGTTGCGTCGTGAAGCCCCGCGCCTCAAACGCGCCACGCACCCAGGTATTCAGTGCAGCGATCTGTTCCGGGTAAATCGCATCATTCGGCAACGCCAGGAACTCCCTGTACAACGCGACAGCGTCCAGCGCATGCGTATTCGCCAGCGAACGGAGTTCGTCAGCCGAGATCTGTCCCGGACGATCCTCCGCAACCGCAAGTCCTGGCAACGCAATGAGTGCAAAAAGGCCGCCCATTAAAAGCGCGGCCTTGTTCTTACGTGGGTGCGGAAACATTACGATCCTTCTCAGAATCTGATCATCGCGGAACCCCAGGTAAACCCGGCACCAAAGGCTGCCATCAGCAGTGTGTCGCCCCGTTTCACCCTGCCGTCCTTGACCGCGAGGTCCAGCGCTAACGGAATGGAAGCACCCGACGTATTGGCGTGCTCATCGACCGTGGCAACGACGCGCTCCATTGGCAGACCGATTTTCCTGGCGGCCGCCTTGATAATGCGCATATTTGCCTGGTGCGGGATAAACCAGTCGATATCGTCGAGATGGCCTTCAAGATCATCGACCGTCTCGCGGGCGATGCTGTCAAACGTCGCCACCGCGCGTTTGAATACGGCGTTACCATTCATCTCAATGAACGCTTCCCCCTTGCGCGTGATGTCATAACCGATTGACACGCCCTGCCGGATTTGCAGCAAGTCTTCGTATTCGCCGTTCGCGTGAATGTGCGTCGACAGCACACCCGGCTCGTCGGAGGCTTCAAGTAGGACAGCCCCTGCCCCATCGCCAAACAACACGGCCGTACCCCTGTCTTCCCAATTGGTTACCCGCGATAGCGTCTCAGAGCCTATGACGAGGGCTTTTTTCGCACCGCCTGTGGTCACAAACCGGTTGGCAACATCGAGGGCGTAGAGAAAGCCGCTGCAGGCCGCGTGGACGTCGAACGCAGGACACCCCTTGATACCGAGCTGTCTCTGCACAATGCACGCCGTGGACGGGAACACTTTGTCCGGCGTGGCGGTTCCGAGCACAATCAGACCAATCTCATCAGCGTCAATGCCGGCGTCTTCGATCGCTCGCCGCGACGCTTCCAGCGCCATGGAGCCGGTTGTTTCGCCTTCTGCAGCGATATGACGGCGCTTGATGCCGGTGCGCTCCTGAATCCATTCGTCTGAGGTGTCCATCATCTTCTCGAGGTCCTTGTTGGTCAGGACCTTCTCGGGAAGGAAGCTGCCTACTCCTGCGATGCGTGCAAATGTCATCAGGTGTCCCTCTTCAGGAACGCAGCGATTTCACGCAGCGTCGGATAATCAAACAAGTCGCTTATGTCCAGCTTGCCGGGGTATTTCTCATCAATGGCAAGTACGACTTCGGTCAAGGTTAGTGAACTTACACCGACTTCGAACAGATTGTCATCTGCAGAGATGGTGCGATCCTTCGCCACGTCGCGGCAGATATGCTCGAGTTCGGCTACCACCGGGTCTTCATCGAACGACTCATCTCCGGATTCCTTAGGCTCCAGCTCTGCAAGGGCTTCATCGAAATCGCCATCGAGGTATGCCTGCAGCAACTTCACGCGCTGCACTTTTCCACTGGTCGTCTTGGGGATACGCTCAACTGGTATGACTGTATGAACCTCGAGTCCGGCGTGCTCACCAACGATATGCCGAATCGGGTCGACCAAAGGCTGAAATTCATCGATTGTCCTGCGAAACAGCACGAATACGATGAGTTCTTCGGTCTGGCCGCCCTTCGGAGTGGCGCCCGCGACGACAACCTTGTTGAGGTCCATGTCCGGAAGTTGCGCGATGATCTCCTCAATATCGTGCGGATAATAGTTTTGGCCGTTGACAATAATGACGTCTTTTTGACGGCCCGTGATTACCAGGTCACCATCAACAAACACGCCGCAGTCGCCCGTGCGAAGCCAGCCATCGTCCGTGAACAGCTCGGCCGTGGCTTCAGCGTCACCGTAAACCCGTTCAGTCACACTGTCGCCGCGCAGCAGTATGTGGCCGATATGCCCATCGGCGAGCGCCTGATCATCATCGCCGGCAATACGAATACTGACGTCTCGAATTGCCTTTCCTACCTTTACAAAACTGACCGAATCCCGGTCCGCGGGGTCCGCTGCGTGGAAGGCCTCGCCGATCTGCAGGCTATGGCGATCCATCACGACACGTTCGTAGGTGGGCCCAAGCGGTGAAAACGATACGCCGACGGTGGCTTCCGCAAGGCCGTATACCGGCAGCATCGTGTTGCGTTCCAGACCGTATGGCGCAAGGGCATCAAGAAACTCTTCGCAGAGCGCCCACGAAATCGGCTCAGCGCCGTTGATGATGCGTTTGACGCACGACAGATCAATGCCCGTCAGGCCTTTACGCTGGAATAGCTTGAGGAAATGCTTGTAGCCGAAATTGGGTGAGCAAAGTTGGGTAGCGCGGAGTTCACTGGTCTTGCTCATCCACAGCAGCGGTCGGCGCACAAAGACATTTGTATCCATGACCGCGTGATTCATGCCGGCAGCCATGACGCTCAAATGGAAACCAATGAGGCCCATGTCATGCGTCAGGGGCATCCAGCTCAGGGACTGGTCATCTTTTCCCCAATCGAATCCTTCAACGATCGCGCGGATATTCACGCACAGGTTTTTGTGCGTCAGCACAATCCCTTTGGGGTCACTCGTGGATCCGGAGGAATACTGAATGAAGCCGATGTCATCCGGCCTGGCGTCGTGAATTGCCCCATGAGTGCCGGGCTGAACATCACTCATCAGCACCGCATGCGTGTTGAGTAACTCCCCGATTTCCGAAAGCTCGCGTTCCTCTGCGAAATCCAGCAATCGCTGCAGAAGGTCCATTTCCGTAAACAATGTTGGATGTTCGAGCTGCGACAGGATGCGAAACAGCTTGAGCTTGTGTTCGTCGCTGATACCGACTGCGACCGGCACCGGCACGATGCCGCCCAGGATTGCAGCCCAGAACGCAACAACAAAACTCTGATTGGATGTACTGAAAATAATCAGCTCATCGCCAGCTTTCATACCGCGTGCCTGGAGCGACCCGAGCAGTGCCAACGCTGCATCCCACAACTCACCGAATCGCAAAGCGGACTCATCGTTCGCGCCGTTGATAAAACGAATTTCCCGATCGCGGCCTTTAACGTCCGCGAAAAGTTCAATCATGGTGTCGTAAAGTTTCATAGTGTCCTAGCGTATTTCGGGTCGCACGTGGATATCGTCGGCCACGCGCAGATTGATTGCGAGCTCAAGTCCGGGCTCTGCTCCCTCAACGAGAGACATGCGAAACCGTGGCAGCAATAAACCCAGATGCACTTTCATTTCGAGAAAAGAAAAAAACTCGCCGAGGCAACGCCGTGGCCCAAGTGAAAAAGGAAAGAATGGCCGATCTTTCTTTGGCCTGTCGCTTGGCAAAAAACGCTCGGGATCAAATTTGTCCGCCTCTGGCCAGCAATAGTCGGTTCGATGCAGGACAAACGGAGCCAGGTAGATGTCAGTACCGGCAGGAAGGTCGAAACCTTTCAGGTCGTCATCAGTGAGAGATCGGCGGGTGAACAGCCAGACAGGTGGGTACAAACGAAGCACTTCCTCAAGTACTTGTTGCGTGTACTCCATGGCCCCGAGACGCTCCGCCGTGAGCGCCGACACGTTCGGCACGACACGCTGCGCCTCGTCGATAAGTCTTGCTTCTACGCCGGGGTGTTTGGCTCTCAGGTACCAGACCCAATTCAACGTGTTTGCGGAAGTTTCGAACCCGGCGACGATAAGTGTCATCAACTCATCAAGAAGCTCACGCAAATGACGGGCCTTCATAACGACACTGAGGTCGCGAGTCGAATCGCGGCTTAGAAACGCTCGGCGATCACAGCACTCAACCATGACCGCCATCAACCTGTGAACATTCTGACGACTAAGGGATTGCAGCCTGGCCAGCGTCTCGGCATCTAACCCGAGTGTTACCGGTTGATCGGGGCCTGGTGGGCGCCTGTAATGAAGTTGAGTATCAGTCATGGGAAAAACAGGAACAGCGCAGGTTGAAGCCAATTGCGCAGCGCAATCTTACATTG
>JBFFOS010000021.1:0-25343 GCA_041574375.1 Woeseiaceae bacterium | reverse complement strand
GGTGGTGGCGCTGCCTCATCGCTCGCAAGCGGCACCTCGAGCGCCGAACTGGATTTCGCATCCGTACAGCGCGGCAACCCCGAAATGGAGCGTCGCGCGCAGGAGGTCATCGATCGCTGTTGGGAAATGGGCAAGAACAACCCGATCCTGCTGATTCATGATGTCGGCGCTGGTGGTTTGTCGAACGCGGTACCCGAGGCCGTCGATCACAGTGGTCATGGTGCCGAGATCGAGCTGCGTGAAGTGGATAACGCCGAACCCGGAATGTCGCCGATGGGCATCTGGTGCAACGAAGCGCAGGAGCGCTACGTTCTGATTGTTGGCGAGGACCGTATCGATGAATTCAGGGAACTCTGCGAACGGGAGCGTTGCCCGGTCTCCGTAATTGGCGCGCTGACCGATGACGGCAACCTGATCGTCAACGATCGTGATTTTGGTAATCGTATCGTCGATATGCCGATGCAAATGCTGCTCGGCAACCCACCGAAGACGGAACGCGATGTCGAACGTGCGCCCGTTCCGGAAGAGGCCCTGAACCTGGATGGCATAGAACTCGAAGAAGCGGCGTTGCGCGTGTTGCGCTTCCCGGCCGTCGCAGACAAATCGTTCCTGATTCATATTGGCGATCGAACGGTCGGCGGCTTGAGCGCGCGCGACCAGCTGATTGGTCCATGGCAGGTGCCGGTCAGCGATGTTGCAATCACGTCGACGGGATTTGGCAGCGCCACGGGTGAAGCCATGGCCATGGGCGAGCGAACACCGCTCGCGTCGACGAACGCTCCGGCGTCGGGTCGTATGGCCGTGGCGGAATCCATTACCAATATTGCAGCTGCACCGATCGAATCGTTGAGCAAGGTTCGCCTGTCAGCCAACTGGATGGCGGCCGCCGGCCACCCGGGTGAAGACGCTAACCTGTTCGACACGGTGAAAGCGGTAGGCGACGAGTTATGCCGTGAGATAGGCGTAGCCATCCCCGTCGGCAAGGATTCGATGTCGATGCGTACGCGTTGGGATGACGCAAACGGCGAGTACAACGTTGTTGCGCCGGTGTCGCTGATTGTTACTGCTTTTGCACCTGTCACAGATGTCACGAAGCACCTGACGCCGCAACTGCGCCAGACCGAGGATTCGAGCTACCTGCTGCTGCTTGATCTCGGGCAGGGCAAGAATCGTCTCGGCACGAGCTGTCTCGCGCAGGCGTATGCGCGCACGGGCGGCGCGACGCCGGATCTTGATGATCCGCAGCTTCTCAAGGGTTTGTTCGCGGCTGTCCAGGAATTGAACTCGCGGGACATGCTGCTGGCGTATCACGATCGCAGCGATGGCGGTTTGCTGGCGACGGTTGCCGAGATGGTATTCGCGAGCCGCCTTGGCGTGACGCTTACGCTCGATGGTTCGCGTGTCGAGCTGCTGCAAAGACTCTTCAGCGAAGAGCCTGGCGCGGTCGTACAGGTTGCGAAGAGCAAACTGCCACAGGTGCAGATGGTGCTCGACCGCAACAACCTGAAGGCCGAGGCGATCGGCCTCGTTGACAACAGCGGCAAGCTCGTAGTGCGCGGCGACGGCAAGACGGTGCTCTCACTCGACCGCGTGACGATGCAACGTGAGTGGTCGGAGATGAGCTATCGCATCCAGGCGCTGCGTGATAACCCGACGACGGCGAAGGAAGAATTCGATCGTATCCTCGATCAAAAGGATCCCGGCCTGAATGTCGAACTCTCGTTCGATCCTCGGGAAGACATCACTCGTCCGCTCCGCGGCGGAGGCAGGCCGCGCGTCGCGATATTGCGAGAGCAGGGGGTCAACAGTCAAAACGAGATGGCGGCGGCGTTTATCAAGGCCGGCTTCATCGCCGTCGACGTGCACATGAGCGATTTGCTCGATGGTCGCGATACGCTCGACAACTACCAGGGCCTGGTCGCCTGCGGCGGTTTCTCGTTTGGTGACGTGCTTGGCGCCGGCGGTGGCTGGGCCAAATCGGTGCTGTATCACTCGCGCACACGCGATCAATTTGCTGCGTTCTTCGAGCGCCGCGATGCGTTTGCGCTCGGCGTCTGTAACGGATGCCAGATGATGTCGCACCTCAAGGACATCATTCCGGGTGCCGGCCACTGGCCGCGTTTTCTGCGCAACAAATCGGAACAGTTCGAAGCTCGCCTGAGCCTTGTCGAGATTGTTGAAAGCCCGTCGTTGTTTCTGCAGGGAATGGGCGGTTCGCGTTTGCCCATCGCGACGTCACATGGTGAGGGTCGAGCCGAGTTTGCCGATGACGCTTCGCGCTACTCCGCGTCTTACACGGTCGCGATGCGCTACGTGGACAACTACGGCGAAGTCGCCGACAGGTACCCGGCAAACCCGAATGGGTCAGTGGACGGAATTTGCGGCCTGTCGAATGACGATGGTCGTGTCACGATCATGATGCCCCACCCGGAGCGCGTTGCCCTGACGAGCCAAAACAGCTGGCATCCGGATGACTGGGGTGAAGACGGCCCATGGCTGCGAATTTTCCGCAACGCCCGCGTCGCGATCGGCTAACCGAGGGTTTTTTGCTGAATGTCTGACACGACCAATAAGCGCCTGTTGTCATTCTTTCGTGAGCATCCGGCCGTGCTCGTGTCGGCACTCTACGTGGCGGCATCTGTCGTGGGCATGTTCTACTCCTGGGCCTACCTGCGGCGCTTCGGCATCAACGTCTTCAACTACGCCCAGATCAGCGACTTTCTGCTTGCATCGTTGAAGGAGCCTTTTACCTGGGTGTTGGTAATTCTTGCGATATTTCTCGTTCTTCTCGACAACAGGTCAAGCCATCGGGTCGAACGCAAGAACCCTCGGAAATGGATTGCCTGGTATGCGTCGCCGCGCTACCGCTTCATCAACAATTTTGCAGCCGTAGCCATCGATTTCATTCCAGGCCGACTAGGCTTGTATTGCACAGCCTAGGCTGAGGCGAGATTATCATTGTCCGCCTCGGTCACGAAGAAACGGCGGACCTTTATGGCGCGCGTGAGCTTTCCACGGCGCACGAAGCACTGGTAGAACATGTCCTTCAGAATCTCGAGGAGTATGCCTGCCTGGGCGCGATTCAGAAGAGGTAATTCTTCGTGCGGCCCGGTGCTGAATAGGACCTTTTTAATCGGCGCGTATGCCTCATCGTCAATACCCGCGATATCCTGGGCAATCATCACTTCTTCAAAGGCACGAAGTTTGCCACCCTCACCCATGGCATCAAACGCACTCACCGAGGCGCGTCTGCACATCGATGCAAAGGCATTGAAGTTATTGTTCGAGTAACAGCTCAGCGCCTCGCGGAACAGCACCTCGGTATGCTTGGGCAGGTAAGAAAACGCAAAGCGTTCTTTCGGGCGTTCAAGTTCAACGAAATTGCGGGAAAGCTCAATCCGGTCGTCTTCGTACTGGCGAACAGCGAATCGCAGGAAAACGGGGGCGTTGCAGGCGTCGCATTTGTAGACGAGGCCAACGTGTTTGGGCTTGTCGCGCAACAGCGACGAGACGTCCGGCACGGACTGCGGCTGCATGTGCGCATAAACGCCACAGTAGGGACACTCGAGGCCAATCCGGTCCTCGAGCCCGCTTTTTAGCCCCTGATCTCTATCAATTACGATTGCCATATCGCTCAGTCTTCTGGTTTTTGATGAACGGCAAATTATTATTATCAACCAGCAACTTCAGTATGCACCATCAAGTATGCGTCGCCACGATGGCTTGACATAATCCATAAAAGATTACTGCCCCCATTCACCGATGGCCTCGCGCGCCGCATCGTTCACAGGGCGCGCGATCAAGCCCGTTCTCGTCATCGTGACTTCAAACGTTGCGCCGTGCGCCATGGGCAAATACGTCGCAGTGCCATAGTGCGCATCAACGCCAGGCATCAATTTCGGGTACTTGCGCGCAAATTGCCAGACGTCCATGGCCATGGGCTCGGACAGGGCATGTACGCTGCGGTGCTTAGTGAGTTCTTCTTCGACCTCGGAGTAACGCCCACTGAGCCGATCCAGCTGGAAGATCGGGTCAAGGCCCAATAAGGTCATCGGCGGTTCCCAGGTAATGACGCGCGCATCCATCTGCCATTCATCGCCGAGGATCTCAAACATCTGGTCCCGCTGTTCACCTTCCAGCATGAGGCGAGCGACATAGTGCTCCGGTGCCGACTCGGTGAATTTGATCTGGCCGATGAGTTGTTCGTCGACGAGTTGGAAGTAACCGAAATAGCTGAATGCGAGCATCGTGCTGGCGCCACCGGCACAAGCGGTTACGGCGCCTCCTGCCAACGAACGCGTCGCGCGCACCGGGCGGCGACGACGCGCGTGGCGGACCATTGAAAAAACGAAATACAACGTGATCAATATGAAAACTGCACTCGCCGTCAGCAGCAGATTCATCGCTGTGTTCTCCGTTTGTTAAGCGTCTAACTTCTTATACTTGATTCGGTGCGGATTTGCTGCATCGGCCCCAAGACGTCGTTTGCGGTCTTCCTCGTAGTCAGCATAGTTGCCGGCAAACCAAGTCACTACTGAGTCGCCCTCAAATGCAAGTATGTGTGTGCAAATACGGTCTAAAAACCAGCGGTCATGCGAAATCACCATCGCTGAACCCGGGAATTCGAGCAGCGCTTCCTCGAGCGCCCGCAAGGTCTCAACATCGAGGTCGTTGGTCGGCTCATCGAGCAACAGGAAATTGCCTCCGGCCTTCAGCATCTTGGCCAGGTGCACGCGATTGCGTTCACCACCGGAAAGCACGCCAATCTTTTTTTGCTGATCCTGTCCGCGGAAATTGAAACGGCCGACGTAGGCGCGCGATGACGTCTCGTAGTTTCCGACCCTGATCAAATCGAGGCCATCCGAGATCTCTTCCCATACGGACTTGCTGTCGTCAAGGCTGTCGCGGGACTGGTCGACGCTCGCAACCTGTACTGTTTCGCCGAGGCGCAGCGAGCCCGAGTCCGGTTTTTCCTGACCGGTGATCATGCGTGTCATCGTTGTCTTGCCGGCACCGTTCGGGCCGATCACACCAACGATCCCTCCCGGCGGCAGTTGAAAGCTCAGGTCGTCAATCAGCAGCTTGTCGCCAAAGCCTTTCCGCAGGTTCTCGACTTCGAGGACAACGTCGCCGAGACGAGGTCCGGGCGGAATGTAGATTTCGTTGGTCTCGAGGCGGGCCTGGTATGACGGCGACGATAGTTCCTCGAACTGCTTGAGGCGCGCTTTCGACTTGGCCTGGCGCCCTTTGGGATTACTGCGTACCCACTCGAGTTCGTGCTGCATCGCACGTTGCCGCGCTCTCTCGGTCGCTTCCTCGTTCTTCAGGCGCGCTTCTTTTTGTTCCAGCCACGAGGAGTAGTTGCCTTCCCATGGAATGCCATGGCCGCGGTCGAGTTCGAGTATCCACCCGGCTACGTTATCGAGGAAATATCGATCATGAGTCACAGCAATGACCGTGCTCGGATACTCGTCGAGGAAGCGCTCCAGCCACGCAACCGACTCTGCATCGAGATGGTTGGTCGGTTCGTCGAGCAGCAGCATATCGGGTTGCGAGAGGAGCAAACGACACAGAGCAACGCGACGCCGTTCACCGCCCGACAGTTTCGTGACGTCGGCATCCCAGGGCGGCAGGCGCAATGCGTCAGCTGCGACCTCGAGTTTCCGGTCCACTTCCCAGCCACCCGCGGCGTCAATGGCGTCCTGCAGCTTGCCCTGTTCGTCGAGCAGCGCAGTCATTTCGTCGTCGCTCATTGGTTCGGCAAACTTCTCGCTGATTTCGTTGAAGCGGTGCAGGAGATCTATGGTCTCGCCAAGGCCTTCCTCGACGTTGCCACGTACGTCCTTGTCGGAATCGAGTTCGGGCTCCTGCGGCAGGTAGCCGATCTTGATGCCGGGCTGCGGGCGGGCCTCACCATCAATCTCGGTATCGAGTCCGGCCATGATGCGCATGAGCGTCGATTTGCCCGAGCCGTTGAGGCCGAGCACACCGATTTTGGCGCCCGGGAAGAACGAAAGAGAGATGTCGCGAATGATATGCCGCTTCGGCGGCACGACCTTCGCAACGCGATTCATCGTGTAAATGTATTGAGCCATGACAGGACCGTATGTTGAGAAGCGCGCATTATCCGGTATGCTGCGGAACAAGCAAATACTCGGGCGCTATTCATGAGCGAGTCGGTGCTGGTTTACAAAGGAGAAGAGATTGCCGCCTACGGTTTCGGCGATCCACATCCGTTTGGCATTGACCGCCACGATGTCTTTCATGCGGAACTGGAAAAGGAAGGCCTGGCCGAAATCGTCGACTTCGGGCATCCACGTCCGGCGCTCGTAGACGAACTGGCGCTGTTTCACACAGCCGAGCATATCGACAAGGTCTCCCGCATGTCGGCCGTTGGAGAAGGCTGGCTCGATGAGGGCGATACACCGGCTGTTAAAGGTATTTACGATGCTGCATCGGCTGTTGTTGGTGCCGTCCTCTGCGCCGTCGACGAGGTCATGCACGGTAACCACAAGCGTGCGTTCGTGCCGATTGCGGGTCTGCATCATGCGGCACGTGACCGGGCTGCCGGTTTCTGCGTGTTCAACGACTGCGGAATTGCCGTCGAATACCTGCGCAAGGCCTTCGGCCTCAAGCGTATCGCCTATGTCGATATCGACGCGCACCACGGTGATGGTGTGTTCTATGGCTTTGAGGACGATCCGGACCTGATTTTTGCTGACATCCACGAGGACGGACGCGTGCTTTACCCGGGTACCGGCCACGCGGACGAGACGGGCAAGGGAAGGGCGAAAGGCACGAAGCTCAATATTCCGCTTGCAGCTGGCGCGGATGACGAGGAGTTTTACAAAGCCTGGGATCGGGTCGAGGTATACATTGATTCCAGGGAGCCCGAGTTCATCCTCATGCAGTGCGGTGCCGACAGTCTTGAAGGTGATCCGATCACGCATCTCTGCTGGACTGAAGAGGCCCATGCCCATGCAGCGGCGTCGCTGTGCCGCCTGGCTGACAAGCACTGCGAGGGTCGCATCATCGGTACCGGCGGTGGCGGCTACAATCGCGACAACCTGGCACGTGCATGGACCCGCGTGGTGCGATCCTTCGTCGAGACGTAATACGGTGTCAGTCACCTTTAGACTGGAAATAAGGTGACTGACACCATAACATCCCGTCTTTCCAAATCCCCCCTCCGCCGGAGCAAATGCCAGATGTTCGATACCTCGACGACCCTCGCGTCCTACGATCCTGAAATAGCCAAAGCCATAGACCTGGAAAGTCAGCGCCAGGAGGAGCATATCGAGCTGATCGCGTCGGAGAATTACACGAGCCCGCGAGTCATGGCCGCACAGGGTAGCAAGCTCACCAACAAGTACGCCGAGGGATACCCGGGCAAGCGTTACTACGGTGGCTGCGAATTTGTCGACGATGTCGAGGTGCTGGCTATAGAGCGCGCGAAACAGCTGTTTGGCGCTGACTACGCGAACGTCCAGCCGCACTCGGGCTCGCAGGCCAACGCGGCTGTTTACCATGCGCTCGTTGAGCCAGGCGACACGATTCTGGGCATGAGCCTCAATGAAGGTGGCCACCTCACGCATGGCTCGCCCGTCAATTTCTCGGGCAAGCTGTTCAACGTCGTTCCTTATGGCCTTGACCACGAAACCGGCCTGATCGATTACGACCAGGTCCAGGCGCTGGCAACAGAGCACAAGCCGAAGATGATCATCGCAGGGTTCTCGGCGTATTCGCAGGTTGCGGATTGGGCCCGTTTTCGCGAGATCGCGGACACCGTCGGTGCCTACCTGTTCGTCGACATGGCGCACGTCGCGGGCCTGATCGCTGCCGGCCTGTACCCGAGCCCGATTCCGCACGCAGACGTCTGCACGACTACAACACACAAGACCTTGCGGGGCCCACGTGGTGGCCTGATCCTGGCTCGCAACAACGATGAGCTGACGAAACGATTCAACTCGCTCGTATTTCCGGGTACGCAGGGCGGCCCGCTCATGCACGTGATCGCGGCAAAAGCGGTCGCGCTCAAGGAAGCCCTCGAGCCTGAATTCAAGGTCTACCAGGCGAAGGTCATCGAAAACGCCAAGGCGATGGCCGAGGTGCTCAACGAGCGCGGTTACCCGATCATATCGGGCGGCACCGAAAACCACCTGATGCTGGTCAGCCTCATAAACCAGGGCATCACGGGCAAGGCTGCCGACGCCGCGCTGGGCCGCGCCTATATCACGGTCAACAAGAACTCCGTGCCGAACGATCCGCAGTCCCCATTTGTCACGAGCGGCCTTCGCCTTGGCACGCCGGCCATCACGACCCGGGGCTTCGGTGTCGAGGAAACCCGCCAGCTTACGGGCTGGATAGCGGATATACTCGACGATCTTAAGAATGAGGAGACGATCGACCGCGTCCGCAGCCAGGTGCTCGAGCTCTGCGCGAGATTTCCTGTTTACGGCTGATCGTTCTAGCTAATGCACTGTCCTTTCTGCGCCCATGATGAAACCAAGGTCATCGACTCGCGCCTTGCGGGTGAAGGCCGGCAGATTCGTCGGCGCAGGCAGTGCCTTGCATGCAATGAACGATTCACGACGTTCGAAACCGCAGAACTGGTCATGCCCCGGCTGATCAAGAACGACAGCAGCCGCCAGCCCTTCGACGAAAACAAGCTGCGCAACAGCATGGTCCGTGCGCTCGAGAAGCGGCCGGTGCCAAGCGACAAACTCGAACAGGCCGTCGGTCACCTGATTCACAAACTGCGTACGATGGGCGAGCGGGAAGTTCCGTCACGTCTCGTCGGCGAACTGGTAATGGAAGAACTTCACGAACTCGACGAAGTAGCATACGTCCGTTTTGCGTCCGTCTATCGCCGCTTCCAGGACATCACCGAGTTCGAAGACGAGATCAAGCGCCTGCAGAAAATCTCGGAGACAGCCGCCAGCCGCGAGCAGATGTCCCTGTTGCCCGAGCTGCTTGGCAAGAAGAAGACCTGATCATGTTTACCCATGACGACTGCGTGCACATGGCGCACGCTCTGCAACTGGCGAAGCGTGGAAAATATTCAGCACATCCTAACCCGATGGTCGGCTGCGTATTGGTCAACAACGCGTCGGTGGTCGGCGAAGGGTGGCACGAGCGCGCGGGTGAGGCGCACGCCGAGATCATTGCCTTGCGAGCCGCAGGCGACAAGGCGAAGGGTGCGACGGCCTATGTGTCGCTGGAGCCCTGCGCACACCAGGGAAAGACGCCGCCGTGCACCGAAGCACTGATTGAGGCGGGCGTCAGCAGGGTCGTTGCCGCGATGGAGGATCCCTTCGACGAGGTCAAAGGGCGTGGGCTCGAGATGCTGCAGGAAGCCGGCATCGAGGTTCAGGTTGGTTTGATGCGGGATGTGGCAGAGGCGCTCAACGAAGGGTTCATCAGTCGTGTGACGCACGGGCGTCCGCTTTTGCGGCTCAAGGTTGCGGCCAGCATCGACGGCGCCACGGCGATGGAATGCGGCGAGAGCCAGTGGATTACGGGACCCGA
Source organism: Woeseiaceae bacterium (assembly GCA_041574375.1). GTDB lineage: Bacteria > Pseudomonadota > Gammaproteobacteria > Steroidobacterales > Woeseiaceae > UBA1847. The sequence goes on along the minus strand of JBFFOS010000021.1, from coordinate 15,815 downwards.
AGCCCGGCACGACGTGCAGAAGCTGCGCGCGCGGTCCGGGGCCATCATGACCGGAGTCGGAACCGTGCAGGCGGACGACCCCTCGCTGAACGTTCGCGACGAGGGTGTCGATACCCGCGGTGTGCAGCCGCTGCGCGTCGTACTCGACAGCCGGCTGCGAACGCCGCCGAACGCTGCAATGTTGTCATTGCCGGGTGACACGCTCGTCTGCTACACCGGAGATCACGATGGATCTCGGCTGGAAGAAGCGGGCGCGGTCGTTCAGGCGTTTGGTGCGCACGGGGACCGCGTCAACGTATTCGAAGTGCTGGCGGCGCTCGCCGAGCGCGAGGTGAATGACGTTCTTGTCGAAGCCGGGCCGCGCCTTGCGGGCTACCTGCTTGAAAAAGACCTCATCAACGAGCTTGTGATTTACCAGTCGCCCCACATAATGGGGTCCACTACCCGCGGCATGTTCACGACGCCGGCCTGGTTGGCACTGGCTGATCGCAGAGCGCTGGACATCAGGGACGTGCGGCGTGTCGGCAATGACACAAGAATAACGGCGAGAATATCAGGCTGATGTTTACCGGAATTATCAAAGCGAAAGGCACGATTATCGCAATGGACAAACGTGGCGGTGACGTGCGCCTGTCGGTGCGTTCCGAAGGTCTGCCCTGGTCGGACTACGAGGTCGGGGAGAGTATCGCCGTCAACGGCGTGTGCCTCACCGCAGTCGCCTTGCATGAAGACGGGTTCGATACGGATGTCTCGGTTGAGACGCTCGACGTAACGGCCTTGGGCGGACTTGCCGCCGGATCTGCGGTCAATCTCGAACCGGCGATCAGCCTGGGCGAGCGGCTGGGTGGCCACCTTGTCAGCGGCCATGTCGATTGCACGGGCAAGGTAATCTCGCGTGCCGCGGATGCGCGCTCGATTCGACTCACGATCGAGATACCGAAGGAGTATGCGCGCTACGTGGCGAAAAAGGGTTCGGTCTGTATCGACGGCGTGAGCCTGACAGTCAATGAAGTATCGGGCAATACGTTTGCTCTGAATATCATTCCCCATACCTCCGAAGTCACCATCATCAACGACTATGCTGCAGGCACGGTTGTCAACGTCGAAGTCGACCTGCTGGCGCGCTATCTTGAACGTCTGCTGGACAAGGATGGCGACGGCATCTCACTCGAATTTTTAAAGGCCCATGGTTATGCCTGACAACACGACGACTCACCCGAGCGCAGCGACGCCGTTCTCGGATATCGAAGAGATCATTGCTGATATTGCAGCCGGCAAGATGGTTGTCATGGTTGACGATGAGAACCGCGAAAACGAAGGCGACCTCATTATGGCGGCTGCCAAAGTCCGGCCCGAAGACGTAAATTACATGGCGACGCACGGGCGCGGCCTTATTTGCCTGACCTTGTCGCGCGAGCGCTGTAAACAGCTGCGCCTCCCGCTCATGGTCAGTGACACCGACGAGCATCATGCTACCAACTTCACGATCTCGATCGAGGCGGCGGAAGGCATTACCACGGGCATTTCCGCGCATGACCGTGCGAAGACGATCCAGGCGGCCGTCGCGGAGGGCGCGAAGCCCGAGCACTTGAGCCAGCCGGGCCATATTTTTCCGGTCATGGCGCAGCCGGGTGGCGTGTTGACGCGGGCCGGCCATACCGAAGCGGGTTGTGATCTTGCTCGACTGGCGGGTCTTGAGCCAGCGGCCGCAATTGTCGAGATTCTCAACGAGGATGGCACCATGGCCCGACGGCCGGATCTCGAGAGGTTCGCCAAGGCTCGTGGAATTCGCATTGGCACGATTGCCGACCTGATCCGTTATCGCCTCGAGAAAGAACGCAACGTCGAGCGAATTGCCGAACAGACCATCACTACAGAGCACGGCGAATTTACGATGATGTGCTATGACGACCACGTGTATCAGTCGGTGCATGTGGCGCTGGTCAAGGGCGATCTCAAATCCGTGGAAGCACCGCTCGTGCGCGTACACCTGCAGGACACACTTGGCGATGTTGTCGGCGTGAAGAGCGAGGCCCTGGGTTGGCCGCTGCACAGTGCGATCGAGCGCATCTCGAAAGAAGAGACTGGCGTTATCGTACTCCTGAGGGACCAGGAAACGTCCCGTGAATTCATGGACTCCGTCGAGTCGCTGGGCCAGAGGCGCGACGAGATCGCAGACCATCGCGCCGGGGATGCAGTATTGCGCACCTACGGCGTGGGCGCACAGATCCTGCGTGATCTCGGACTCAGCAAAATCCGTGTATTATCGGCGCCTAAGCAAATGTACGCGATCTCCGGATTCGACCTCGAAATTACCGAGTACGTCTGACAAAGCGGCACATCATGGACAAGATCAAGACCACAGAAGGCGACCTCATCGTACGCGACGCGCGATTTGCGATCGTTGCAACGCGATTTAACGAATTTATCGTTGAGTCGCTGATCAAGGGTGCGGTGCATGCTCTGCGGCAGCACGGTGCGGATGATGGAGACCTCGAAATCATTCGCGTACCGGGTGCTTTCGAGATGCCCGTCGCTGTAGAAAAAGTTGCGGCCTCGCGGCGTTTTGACGGCATCATCGCCCTGGGTGCGGTAATTCGAGGCGGCACGCCCCACTTCGACTACGTTGCGGGCGAATGCGTAAAAGGCATCACGGCGGCCGGCCAGCGACACGGTGTTCCGATTGGTAATGGCGTCCTGACGGTCGACACAATCGAGCAGGCCATCGAACGTGCGGGTACGAAAGCCGGCAACAAGGGCGAGGAAGCGACGCTGGCCGTTATCGAGATGGTCAATCTTCTGCGCCGCATTGACTGATGAATAAAGTCGAGTCGAAAGCAGCAGGCGCCCGCACACGCGCCCGCGAGCTGATGGTGCAAGCGCTTTATCAGAAGCAGATTGCGGGGCATTCGACCGCTGAACTCGTCGCGCAGTTCAAGGAAGACGCAACCTATCAGCACGTTGACAAGGACTTCTTTGACGAGTCGTTCCCGGCCATCAGCGATGGGCAGGCCGATATCGAGACGAAGATAGACGGGCTTATCGACCGACCGCTCGAGCAACTCGATCCGATCGAGCTTTGCATTCTCCTCATCGGCGTATACGAACTCGAAACGCGAATCGACATTCCCTACAAGGTCGTCATCAATGAAGGCGTTAACCTGGCCAAACGCTTCGGCTCGACCGACGGTCACAAGTACATCAACGCCTGCCTGGATCTGGCCGCGCAGTCCCTGCGTGAAATCGAGGTACAAGCAAACGCCGGTGGATGAATTTGAACTGATCCGTCGCTATTTCACTCGCGACGCGCATGCGGCCGATGTCATTGTCGGCATCGGCGATGATGGTGCCGTACTTTCTCCCGAACCCGGAACTCAACAGGTGCAGGTCATCGACACAGTGGTCGAGGGCGTGCATTTTCCTCCCGGCATGGCCGCGGCAGATATCGGGTATCGGGTAGTGGCAGTCAACCTCTCGGATCTCGCTGCGATGGGGGCGAGGCCACGCTGGATGACTTTGGCTTTGACCCTATCGACACAAGACGAACACTGGGTCGATGAATTTGCCGCCGGATTGTTCGCCGCCGCCCATGAGCATGATGTCGAATTGGTCGGCGGCGACACCACCAGTGGCGAGGTTGTCGTCGCCACGGTGCACATGACTGGCGAGGTGGATGAGGGCGCAGCCCTGCTGCGAAGCGGCGCACAAGTTGGTGACAGCATTTTTGTCACGGGGACCGTGGGTGATGCCGCGGCAGGCCTTGCGCTGCTGCAGCGCGGGGGGCGAGAGGAATACCTGCAGCAGCGATTTCTGCGGCCCAGTGCGCGTGTTGCCAAGGGTCGCGAGTTGACCGGGCGAGCAAGTGCGGCGATTGATCTGTCTGATGGGCTGATCGGCGATCTGCGCAAATTGCTTGACGCGAGCGGGGTCGGTGCCGAGATCGATATCGAACGCATCCCGATGTCAGAGGCACTTCGACAACGATTCGATACCGAGGAGGCGCTTGAGTTTGCACTGACAGGCGGCGACGACTACGAATTACTCTTTACGGGCCCTGCTGATATCGATGATGACGACGTTACGCCGATCGGTGTTGTCACCCCGGGCACGGAGCTTCGGTGCCGCCTGAACGGTGAACTTGTGGAAGTTGATGACGCCGGGTACCGTCACTTCGCATGAATAACGGACCCGAAAATCTCGCGCGCACCGTACTGACCGACCCCGTCCACTTCCTGGCCTTCGGCTTCGGCACCGGACTTGCTCCATTCGCTCCGGGCACTTTCGGCTCGATTCCGGGCTTGATCCTGTTTTGGCTGACGCTCGATTTCGGACTTCATGTTCAATTGAGTATTGCCGTAGCCATGGCGCTGATCGGGATCTGGATATGCGGTGAAAGCGCGCGGCGCATCGGCGTGCACGATCACGGTGGCATCGTCTGGGACGAGATTGTCGGGATGTACGTCACACTTTTCCTGGCACCGATTTCGGTCGTCGGCTTCGTGCTGGCTTTTGTCCTGTTTCGCATTATGGATATTGTCAAACCGTGGCCGATTCGGGACCTGGATCACAGTATGCAAGGGGGGCTGGGAATTATGCTGGATGACCTGTTAGCTGCCCTGTACGCCGCATTGTTATTGGCTTTGTATGGGTGGTTTATGACTTGAACTGCGAGACAACATGGCCAGCAAGGTTAGTGAAATCAAGCGCCCGAATGACGTTCCCGCCAAGATCGGCAAGTACGTCATTATCAACAAGATTGGCAAGGGCAGCACCGGAACCGTCTACCTGTCTCACGATCCGTACTACCGTCGCGATGTGGCGATCAAGGTGTACAACATCGAGGAAGATCAGGATGCCGAGCGCGCCAAGGTCTCCCGCAAGATGTTCTTCAATGAAGCGCACATGGTCGGCATGCTCCAGCATCCGAACATCATGCCGATCTACGACGCAGGTGAAGAAGACGGCTCCTACTACGTCGTAACCGAACATATACAGGGTGCACGCACGCTGGCCGCCTATTGCCGCCCCGACAATCTTCTGCGCGTCGATGACGTCGTAGAGATTATCTATAAATGCGCCAAGGCTTTGCACTACGCGCATGGCCGGGGTGTCATTCACCGCGACATCAAGCCTTCAAACGTCATGCTGACGATCGACAACGACGTCCGCATTATTGATTTCGGCATCGCTATCGTCAGCGATTCGGAAGTGTCCCGCATTGAGGGAATCGCGGGTTCGCCAAGTTACATGTCGCCTGAACAGGTGCAGTCGGAAGAACTGACGCCGCGCTCGGACCTCTACTCACTTGGCGCCGTAATGTACGAATTGCTGACCGGGTTCCGCCCCTTCCGTGCCGACAATCTATCGAAACTGCTGCACCAGATCGTATACGCGACGCCGCCGCCAATTCATACGTATCGCGACGATTTGCCCGAGGAACTCGAGCAGGTCGTAATGACGACAATGCAGAAAGAGCCCGGCAAACGCATCGTCACGGGCAATGCGATGGCTGCCGAGCTGACTCGTGTCTACAAGGACCTTCGCCAAAAATACGACAGCCTCGACAACCAGGAACATTTCGATCTGTTGCGAACGCTCACGTTTTTCCACGAGTTTTCGCACGCCGAGATCTGGGAGGTTTTGCGCGCCTCAGACTGGCACGAGTACAAGGATGGCGAAGACATTGTGCGCGAAGGCGAGGTCGATGATCGGTTTTACATCATTGTCGCCGGCTCTGTTCAGGTGCAAGCCAACGGCAACAGTATCGGTGCATTGACCAACGGCGACTGCTTTGGTGAAACGAGTTATGTCCGCGGCGCCAAGCGGCAAGCCTCGATCCGGGCAGATGGCCAGGTGACCATACTGCGCGTGAGTTCGACACTCATGGAGCAGGTCTCGTCGGCTTGTCAGCTGCGTTTCAACAAGGTTTTCCTGCGCTCCCTGATTACGCGCCTGCAGAGCAGTGGCGGCGCCAACACCTAGGACCGGTGCCCGCTCAGTGAGCGTCGCTTAAGTACAAACGGCTATAGGAACAGGCCTGGCGCGCAGGGATGATGCCGGCATGCGCCGGATACTCGCATCTGTCGTCTGTTTTCTTTGCTGTTCATACCCAGCGATTGCAGATGATCGTTATCTCGACAGCTTTCCGCTGAGAAGCCATAACCCGTTCATTCAGATTTACGGCCTTCCGGCATTTCAGACTGCGGCACTTGCCAGTCCGGGTGGTTTCGTGGTCGGGATGAGCGTCGACATCACGAACGACGCCGATGACGGCGAGTCTGATTCAGAGCAACTCATCATCGACGGCGAAACCACGACCATCGCGCTGTCCATACGTCGCCGTGTTCACGAGCGCCTCGAGCTTGGTATCGACGTGCCCTATGTCCAGCACTCAGGCGGCACTCTCGATGGCTTCATCAAGGACTGGCACAGCATGCTGGGCCTGTCCAATTTCAGGCGTGACGGTCCGAATGACCAGTTACGGCACGCCTACATAAGTGACGGTGAGACGCTGTTCAGTCTCGATTCCTCGGTATCGGGCATCGGTGATGTACAACTGTCCGCGGCGATGCCGTTTGGCAAGCTCACGTTGCGGGCCGCTGTCAAGCTGCCGACGGGTGATCCTGACAAATTGACCGGCAGTGGAGCGACTGACGTCTCATTCGGTGTCTACGGATCCCGCGTTTACACATTCCGCGAGCGAGACCTGAGCCTGTCCGGCTTCGCCGGTGCCCTCGCACTGGGTGACGGCGATGTTTTGCCCGAGTTTCAACGCAGTTTCGTGCCCTACGGTGGGGTGGCTGTCCGTTGGCAGGCTACCGAGAAATTCGGGCTTGCTACGCAGTTGTCGCTGCAGGGCTCTTACTTCGATACACACTTCGATGATATCGGCGGTAACACGATCCAGCTCGGTGTCGGGGCCGACTACCAGGCAGGGGATTTTCTCTGGCGTCTCGCCGTTGCCGAAGATATCAATGCAAGTGCCACAGCAGATTTTGGCATGCAACTGTCGGTTCGTTACGCCGCCGCCCGGTAAGCTTCACATCCAGCCCCCTGTTAACACACGGTAAATTGCGGCTACACTGTGCCCACTTCAAATTGAGGGTTACCCATGACCATACGTGTTTTCTGCCTGCTGGCAGTTCTGATTTCATTGCCGGCTTTCGCCGACGACCTGACCGACGCGGTCAGCAAGGATTACGACGAGCATCTCGCCGGCCTGTTCGATCACTTTCACCGGAATCCAGAGTTGTCCACGATCGAACACGAAACCGCTCGCCGTATGGCAATGGAACTCGATATGGCAGGTTTTGCTGTCACCGAAGGCGTGGGTGGCACCGGTGTCGTGGCGATCATGGAGAACGGACCCGGGCCCACCGTGATGATGCGTGCTGATATGGACGGGCTGCCAGTTGAAGAAAAGTCAGGCCTCGAAAATGCATCGCGCGCGCAGCAGAAAGATCCGATAACGGGGAACACCGTATTTACGATGCATGCATGTGGCCACGACGTTCACATTACGAGCCTGGTCGGAACGGCGCGCTACATGGCAGCCAACAAGGACACGTGGAGGGGCAAGCTGATGCTTATCGTACAGCCGGCCGAAGAGCGAGTGCTGGGGGCCAAGGCCATGCGCGACGATGCCATCTGGGAACGATTTGGCAAGCCTGACTATGCTCTGGCCTTTCATGTGTCGTCGTCCAATGTCGCAGGGGTCATTAATGTGCAGGAGGGGAGTCCCTACGCTGGCGCAGATACCGTCGACATAATTATTCACGGTGTCGGTGCACACGGTGCCAGTCCCCACCGCGGTAAAGATCCGATCGTGCTTGGCAGCCAGATCGTTCTTGCGTTGCAGACGCTGGTGGCAAGGGAGATTTCGCCTCGCGACCCGGGTGTGGTCACAGTGGGTTCATTCCACTCGGGAACCAAACACAACATCATCTCCGATCGTGCTCACCTGCAGTTGACCGTCCGTAACACGAGCGAGGAAACGCGCAAAATCCTGCTTGACGGCATCGTTCGCATCGCCGAGAACATGGGCCGAGTCGCGGGTTTGCCAGAAGACAAACTTCCCGAGGTGATAATTTCCAATGAAAGTGTGCCGCCGGTTGTAAACGACAGCGCACTGGCGCGGCGCCTGAAAAGTGCCTGGATTGACGCGCTCGGCGATGATGCTGTCGTCGACATTCCAACCAAGGGGATGGGCGCGGAGGACTTCCCGTTCTTCACGATGGATCCGGAGATCTCGAGCGTGTACTGGGCGATCGGCGGCACGCCGCGTGAGGACTTCGTTCGCGAGGCGGAAGGCGGGGCACCGGTGCCGAGCCATCACTCGCCACTGTTCAAGATTTCACCTGAACCGTCGGTCAAGGCAGGGGTCGAGTCGACGATAATTGCACTGCAGGCCTTGATGGCGGAGTAGGAGCGGCCGCAGCCGCCACTACTCCTCGTCGATCACGAAGTCCTCGAGGTCCTCGCCACCGGCGCTGTTCAGGAGTACCTCGACCTTTTGCTCGGCTTCCTTGAGGGCGGCCTGGCAGCCACGTGTGAGCTTGATACCTTCCTCGAACTTCTTCAGGGCCTTTTCGAGCGGCAAATCGCCTGACTCGAGTTCCTCGACCAGTTCTTCGAGGTCGGCAAGTGATTTTTCGAGGTTGAATTTTTTCGTGGAGCTCATTGAATCATATCCGTGTCGAGACGCGCAGCTACGCTACAGCGAGGCCCGTCGGGCGTCAATCTCAATGCGATTAGCCACGATTGACAGCCTTGGTGCAGGTCAATAGAGTAACGAGCTGTTAGATTAATTCTAAACTTCTGATAAAGCCAACCACCGATTCGAGAGGAATAATAAATGTCATTGAAAGGCAGCAAAACCGAACAGAACCTAAAAGACGCATTTGCCGGTGAGTCCCAGGCTAACCGCCGTTACCTTTACTTTGCAGCCAAGGCTGACGTAGAGGGCTACAACGACGTAGCCGCTGTATTCCGCTCCACGGCTGAAGGCGAAACAGGCCATGCGCACGGCCATCTTGAGTATCTGGAAGAGACCGGCGATCCGGCGACGGGCTTGCCGATTGGCTCCACGTCCATGAACCTGGCCGCGGCGATCGCGGGTGAGACTCACGAATACACGGACATGTACCCGGGTATGGCCAAGATGGCTCGTGACGAGGGACATGACGAGATTGCAGACTGGTTCGAGACGCTGGCCAAGGCCGAACGCTCGCACGCGAACCGCTTCCAGAAAGCTCTGGACTCACTCGACGATTAATCAACAGTGAAGGGCCGGGCCGCAAGGCCCGGCTTTATTTCAATGACACAACGAGAAGGTAGCCTCGAGGCTCCTACGCGCCATCCGCTGGACTGGCGTTCTGACGAGTTTTACGACGAGAAGGCACTGTTCGAGGAACTCGAACGTGTTTTTGATATCTGTCATGGCTGTCGTCGCTGCTTCAACCTGTGCAATTCATTCCCGACCCTGTTCGATCTCATTGACGAATCGGACACCATGGAGATGGATGGCGTCGCGAAAGATGATTACTGGCAGGTCGTCGATCACTGTTATTTGTGCGACATGTGTTACATGTCCAAGTGCCCTTACGTGCCACCGCATGAGTGGAATGTCGACTTTCCGCACCTGATGCTGCGCGCCAAGGCGGCCCGTTTCAGAAAGAAGGGCGTCTCGACACGCGACAAGATTCTTAGTGCGACCGACAAGGTCGGCAAGCTTGCGGGCATCCCGGTTGTCGTCAATGTTGTCAATGCAACCAATCGCAGCAAGGCGGGACGCAAATTGCTGGAAAGCGCGCTAGGTGTTCACAAGAACGCGCCTGTTCCTGAATATCATTCGAAGACCGCGAGGAAACGGCTGTCGCGCCTGGCAGATGCGAGCGGTTCCGGCGCCACGGCCACGGCAGAAACGACAGGTAAGGTTGCGCTATTTACAACCTGCTACTGCAATCGCAATCATCCGGGCGTCAATGAAGACCTTGTTGCGGTGTTCGAGCACAACGACATCGCAGTCACCCTGGCGTCAAAGGAAGTCTGTTGCGGCATGCCCAAGCTCGAACTCGGCGATCTCGAGTCGGTGGCGAAGGCGAAAGACCAGAACATCCCGGCGCTCGTGAAGCTCGTCGATGAAGGCTGGGATATCGTTGCGCCGATTCCGTCGTGCACGCTGATGTTCAAGCAGGAACTGCCGCTCATGTTCCCGGACGATCCCGACGTTCTTAAAGTGCGCGATGCGATGTTCGATCCATTCGAATACCTGATCGCCAGGCACAAGGATGGATTGCTGAAAACGGAATTCAAGGAGTCTCTGGGCAAGGTGACTTACCAGGTTCCGTGTCATCTGCGTGTGCAGAATATTGGCCTCAAGACGCGCGATGCACTGCAACTCGTACCCGGCACCACCATCGATGTTATCGAGCGCTGTTCGGGCCACGACGGCACCTATGCCGTGAAGAAAGAGTTTCATGACATCTCGAAAAAGATTGCGCGACCGGTCGTGAATAAACTGAAGAAAGCGGAAGCTGATCATTTTGCGAGTGACTGCCCGATGGCCGCGGAGCAGATTGTCCAGGACCTCGATGATCATGAGGCTGGTAACCCGATGAGCCTTCTGCGCAAAGCCTACGGAATCTAATGAATAAACTGACCCGAGACGATTTGTTCAGCCTCGAGCAATACGCCGAGACGCGTTCCGCCTTTCGCGATAAGGTGCTCGAGCACAAGAAGAACCGGCGACTTGACCTCGGCACGAATGCTGCCTTGTATTTCGAAGATCGCCTGACCATGCAGTACCAGGTACAGGAGATGTTGCGTATCGAACGCATCTTCGAAGCTGAAGGCATCAACGAGGAACTCGAGGCGTACAATCCCCTGATACCGGACGGGTCCAACTGGAAAGCGACGTTCATGGTCGAATTTCCCGAAGCCGAGGAGCGCCGTGCGATGCTGACGCAGCTTGTCGGCATCGAGGACCGCGTGTTCGTCCAGGTCGCTGACTTCGATCGGGTCTTTGCAGTCGCCGACGAAGATCTCGAGCGCGCGGACGAGGAAAAAACGTCGGCCGTGCATTTTCTGCGCTTCGAACTGCCGGCGGAGCAGGTAGCGGCCCTGAAAGCCGGTTCCGCGCTGATCGCGGGTATCGATCACGATAACTACCGCGTCGCGGTCAGCCCGGTTCCGGACAACATCCGCAATTCGCTGATCGCCGACCTCACCTAGACAGGGTGTCAGTTACCTTATTTCGGTGTGCATGGCTTGGGCGTTTCGGGCTATGATTCCGCCGGGCAACTTTCTGGCAATCTGGTAACTGGCTATCTGATTGATGAGTAAACGATACGACGCTGCGGACATTGAGGTCCTCAGTGGACTCGAACCTGTCCGGCGCAGACCCGGCATGTACACCGACACCTCCCGCCCGAATCACCTGGCGCATGAGGTTGTCGATAACTCCGTCGATGAAGCGCTTGCGGGCCACTGCAAGAAGATCGAGGTTGTTATCTACAAAGACGGTTCACTCGAAGTCAGTGATGACGGCCGCGGTATGCCCGTCGACAAACACCCCAAAGAGAAGATTCCAGGCGTCGAACTGATCCTGACCCGGCTGCACGCCGGCGGCAAATTTTCCAATGAGAACTACCAGTACTCGGGCGGTTTGCACGGCGTCGGCGTTTCGGTCGTGAATGCGTTATCGAGGAATCTCGAGGTATGGATTCGTCGCGGCGGGCAGGAATACAACATGAGTTTCGCCAGCGGAAAAAAGCGCGGCAAGCTCGAGGTTGTTGGCAAGGTCGGCAAGGCGAACACGGGTACGACCATTCGCTTCTGGCCTGACGAGCAGTATTTCGACTCGGCGAAGTTCTCGGTTAAAAGCCTGAAGCACGCCCTGCGCGCGAAAGCGGTCTTGTGTCCGGGATTGACGGTCAAACTCAAAGTCGAGAAGCCGGAAGAGAAGGTGGAGTGGTGCTACTCGGGCGGACTCGAAGAATATCTGCTCGAGGCGATCGGTGGCGGGGAAACGCTGCCGGCTGATCCGTTTTCCGGAAGCCTGACCGGCAACAACGAAGCCGTCGATTGGGCACTGGTCTGGACAACCGATGGCGGACCGTCGATCACCGAGAGCTACGTCAACCTGATCCCGACACCGCAGGGTGGCACGCACGTCAACGGTCTGCGCACCGGTCTTACGAATTCTCTGCGCGAGTTCTGTGATTTCAGAAACCTGTTGCCGCGAGGCGTAAGCATCGCCCCCGAAGACGTGTGGGACGGTTTGAGCTTCATCCTGAGCACGAAGCTGGAAGACCCGCAGTTTTCAGGCCAGACGAAGGAGCGCCTGTCATCGCGTGAATCTGCGGCGTTCGTGGCCGGTGTCATCAAGGACAATTTTTCGCTGTGGCTCAATCAGCACCCCGAAACGGGGGACCAGATAGCCAATCTCGCGATTACGAAGGCGACGAAACGACTCAAGTCCGCGAAGAAGGTCGTGCGCAAGAAAATTGTCTCGGGGCCCGCGCTGCCAGGCAAGCTGGCGGATTGCCGGTCCCAGGAGCCGGAGCTTTGCGAGCTGTTCCTCGTCGAAGGCGATTCTGCCGGCGGCTCGGCCAAGCAGGCACGTGACCGCAATACGCAGGCTATCATGCCGCTCCGGGGCAAGATCCTGAACACCTGGGAAGTCGACACGACCGAAATACTTGCATCGCAGGAAGTGCATGACATTTCCGTCGCGCTGGGCGTCGACCCGGGTAGTGATGACATCAGCGGCCTGCGTTATCACAAAGTCTGCATTCTCGCGGATGCCGACTCGGACGGGCTGCACATCGCGACGCTGCTGTGTGCACTATTTCTTCGCCATTTCCGTGAATTGATACTTGCAGGGCACGTATACGTCGCGATGCCGCCGCTCTATCGCGTCGATGTCGGCAAGGAAGTTTTTTACGCGCTCGACGAAGGTGAGCGCAAAGGTATTCTCGATCGAATCGAGGCAGAGAAGAAAAAGGGCAAGGTGACGGTCACGCGCTTCAAGGGTCTCGGAGAAATGGACCCCGAGCAGCTCCGTGAGACCACGATGAACCGTGACACACGCCGTCTCGTGCAACTGACGATCAGCGGGCACGACAAAACCGACCAGCTCATGGACATGTTGCTGGCGAAAAAACGATCCAAAGACCGCAGGACCTGGCTCGAAACCAAGGGCAACCTGGCGGAGGTGTGAGATGACAACCATGCAGAGCAGCCTCAACCTCGAAGGCGTCGAACAGCAGCCGCTCAAGGACTATACGGAGCAGGCCTACCTCGATTACTCGATGTACGTCATTCTCGATCGCGCGCTGCCGCAGATCGGAGACGGCCTCAAACCGGTGCAACGGCGCATTATTTATGCGATGAGCGAGCTGGGCTTATCGGCATCGTCGAAGCCGAAGAAGTCGGCACGCACGGTTGGCGACGTGATCGGCAAATTCCATCCGCACGGCGACTCGGCCTGTTACGAAGCCATGGTGTTGATGGCGCAACCGTTTTCTTACCGCTATCCGATCGTCATCGGTCAGGGTAACTGGGGCTCGACCGACGATCCCAAGTCTTTCGCTGCCATGCGTTACACCGAATCGCGGCTGGCTCCGTATGCCAAGAGCATGCTGCAGGAGCTGGGGCAGGGCACGGTTGACTGGGCGCCCAACTTTGACGGCACGCTCAAGGAACCGGTGGTTCTGCCGGCGCGCCTGCCCAACCTGTTGCTCAACGGCACGACCGGTATTGCCGTCGGCATGTCCACAGACGTGCCGCCGCACAACCTCAACGAAGTTGCCAGTGCGCTCGTGCACCTGATCGAGAATCCGAAGGCGACGGTTGCCCAGCTCATGATGCATGTCAAAGGACCGGACTTTCCGACAGGCGGTGAGCTGGTTTCGTCGCAAGATGACATCACCGAGATGTATACGACGGGCAGTGGAACATTGCGCCTGCGCGCTTCCTATAAGATGGAAGGCACGGATATCGTCGTTACGTCGCTGCCGCACCAGATATCGGGCGCAAAGATCCAGGAGCAGATCGCGGCACAGATGCGCGCGAAGAAGTTACCGCAGGTTGATGACCTGCGCGACGAGTCCGATCATGAAGAGCCGACGCGACTCGTTATCAGCAAAAAGCGTGGCGTCGATGTCGATCAGCTCATGTCCCATCTGTTCTCGACGACCTCACTCGAACGCACCTTGCGCGTCAACATGAACGTGATCGGCCTCGACGGTCGTCCGCGCATGTTCAACCTCGTCGAGATGCTCAAGGAATGGCTCACTTTCCGCAAGGAAACCGTCAGGAACCGCCTTGAGCATCGTCTGCAGATCGTCAACGATCGCCTTCACATCCTCGACGGCCTGCTCGTTGCTTACCTGAACATCGACGAAGTCATCGCGATCATCCGTGAAGAAGATGAGCCGAAGCCGGTGCTCATGAAGCGCTTCAAGTTGTCAGATATCCAGGCCGAGGCAATCCTCAACCTGCGCTTGCGCAATCTGGCCAAGCTCGAGGAGTTCAAGATCAAGGGCGAGCAGGATGAGCTGCAGAAGGAGCGTGACGTCCTCGAAAAGACGCTGAAAAGTGCCGCGCGACTGAAGACGCTCATCAAGAATGAGATTCTCGAGGATGCGGACGCGTATGGCGATGAACGTCGTACCGAGATTGTCGAACGAGAGGCAGCACAAGCGCTCGATGAAACGCAGCTCGTTTCGAGCGAACCCGTTACCGTTGTGTTGTCGCAGGCTGGCTACGCGCGCGCCGCGAAGGGGCATGAAATCGATCCGACTACATTGAGCTACCGGTCGGGTGACAACTACCTGGCTGCCGCGCAGGGGCGCAGCAACCAGCTCGCAATGTTCATTGACAGCACAGGGCGTGTCTACAGCGTAATCGCGGGGACTCTGCCTTCGGCACGCGGCCAGGGCGAGCCATTGTCGAGTCGCTTCAAGCCGCCTGATGGCGCAGGGTTCTGCGGTGCGATGATCGGTGACAACGATAAAAAATACCTGCTCGCGAGCGACGCAGGCTACGGGTTCATTGCATCCCTTGGCGACCTGGTGTCGCGCAACAAGGCAGGCAAAGCAATTCTGCGCGTTCCAGCAGGCGGCAAGGCTGTCGTGCCGGCGCCGGTGCCCAAGGGCAAGGAGTGCCTGATCGCTGCGGTCAGCTCAATCGGTCGCCTGTTGCTGTTCGAGATGGAAGAGTTGCCCGAACTCGCGAAGGGCAAGGGCAACAAGCTGATAAATATACCGGGCCCTAAATACAAGAGCGGTGACGAAAAGATGGTGGCGGCTGCGGTTGTTCCCGAAGATGGCCACCTCGAGATCTACACGGGCGCCCGGAAGATGACGATCAAGTGGAAAGATCTCGACGACTACTACGGTGATCGAGCGCTGCGTGGCAGCCTGCTGCCCAAAGGCTGGCGAAAAGTGGAGCGACTCGCAGGTATCGAGTAATTCAGGCGCGTCGCGTATTGACCGTACCGCCCTCGATGTCCATCTCAACGGTTTCATCATCGTTGGCGACACGCAGTTCTGCGGTTTCGTCATCGGCCGACATGTTGACCGTAACAGCGGCCGTGTTATCGGAATCGACCGGGTGTTTCATCTCGGCGGTCTGGTCGTCATGTTGTGGTAACTGCGCGGTAAGGTCTAGCCCGGTCACCGGGGCCAGTGACAACTCCGAAAATTCTTCGTTGTCCGCATCCTGTTCCAGGTCTTCGACAAGCTCGGCTGCCGCACGGGCAATCTCTTCGTTCAGTGCCTGTGTCGCCGTCATTTCATCCTCGTAGTCCT
>JBFFOS010000020.1:0-25745 GCA_041574375.1 Woeseiaceae bacterium | reverse complement strand
CGGGTTTCTGCAGCACAATCGGCCGATTGTCCGGCCGGCCGACGATCCGGTGTATCGGCGTATTGCGGGCGAGGTGCGCCCGCTGAGAATCGGGCGTGGTTGCGCGCCACGTGAATTGACCATTCCCTGGCGGCAAACGGCACCATTGCTCGCGGTCGGCGGCCACATGAAAGGCACGGTAGCCCTGAGTTGGGGCCGGCGGGTAGTCGTCTCGCCGCACATAGGCGAAATGGACAGTCCGCGTAGCCTCGATGTATTCGAGCGGGTTGCGAGCGATTTACAAGCCCTGTACGGCGTTGCAGCGAAGCGCGTCGTGTGTGACGCCCATCCCGGTTACACGACGCATCGCTGGGCACAACGCCAGGATCTTCCGCTTGAAACCGTGTGGCACCACGACGCGCACGCCAGTGCCGTCGCAGCCGAACTCGATTTACCGGGTGACTGGTTAATGTTCGCATGGGACGGCGTCGGGCTTGGGCGCGAAGGAACTCTCTGGGGTGGCGAGGCGCTACTGGGTCGCCCGGGTAACTGGCGGCGATTCGCGAGCTTGCGCACGTTCCGCTTGCCTGGTGGTGACAAGGCTGGGCGAGAGCCCTGGCGCAGCGCTGCGGCTTTGCACTGGGAGTGTGGGCGAGAATGGACCGCAACGCCCGATGCTGACGGAATGGCAAAAGCGGCCTGGAATAACGCACTGAACTGCCCGACGACCAGTGCGGCAGGGCGCTTGTTTGATGCCGCCGCGGCAGTGGTCTGTGATTTGCCCATCGCCAGTTTCGAAGCACAGGGCCCGATGATGCTCGAGGCGCTTTGTCGTAAACCTGCCGACGCGATCGAGCTGCCATTGAATGCGTGTGCAGACGGTGTGCTCAGGACGGACTGGGAACCGATGCTGGGCATGCTCGCGGACGTGACGATGGAGCCGGCGCTGCGCGCCGAGACGTTCCATGCGAGTATTGCCAATGCCATTCTCCGGCAGGCAGAGGTGGCACGTACGCAACACGAGATTGCGCAGGTCGGAATGTGCGGCGGTGTGTTTCAGAATCGATTCCTGGCAGAGCAAACCATGGGGCTGCTGCGAAAAGCCGGCTTCGATGTTTACCTGCCACGGCTATTGCCGGGCAACGACGCTTCCCTGAGTTATGGACAAGCGGCGGAACTCGCCGCACGCGAGGCAGAACAATAATGGACGACGACCGCATTTCACTGGCTCACGGAAATGGTGGCCGCTTCATGCGTGAACTGATTGAGGACGTATTCGCCAAAGCCCTGTCGGCGAGCGAGCTCGATGTACAGGCCGACGCCGTGCAGATCGACCTTGGTGATGGCGAAGTCATGATCACAACCGACGGCTTCACCGTGCAGCCACTGGAGTTTCCGGGCGGTGATATTGGCTCGCTGGCAATTCACGGCACGACTAACGACCTGGCCGTGTCAGGTGCCAGGCCGATGTACCTGACGTTGAACGCGTTCATAGAAGAGGGATTCGAGGTCGAGATCCTCGAAAGGATAGTAACCAGCCTGGCAGAAGCCGCTGTTGAGGCGGGCGTTCGCATCAGTGCCGGCGATACGAAGGTCGTCCGCCGTGGTGAAGGTGGAGGCATCTACCTTGCGACAACGGGAGTCGGTGTTCGCTTACCCGGCGTAAGACCGGCGATGGACAAGATACGTGACGGCGATGTCATGCTGGTTAGCGGGCCTATCGGCGATCACGGGACGGCAGTTATGCTGGCGCGAGAGGAGTTCGGGCTCCGTGGCGACCTCGTCTCTGATGCAGGCCCGGTTATGTCGCTGACCGAACCGCTTCTCGCACTTGATGGTCTGCGCTTCATGCGAGACCCGACGCGTGGCGGCATAGCCTCCATCGGGCACGAGATACTCAGAGCAACCGGACTCGGCGTGCGATTCGAGGCGACGGTTCCTGTTCGTGAGCCGGTGCAGTCGGTATGTGACATGCTTGGCTACGATCCTTACTACCTGGCCTGCGAAGGCCGGGTTGTTGCCATCCTGGCACCGGACCAGGCAGACGCCGCGCTCGAGCTCTGGCGCAATTTGCCGGCTGGCAAGGATGCCGCGCGGATCGGTCGTATTACAGCGGCAGAGCAGCGCGTCATTCTCGAAACGCCGCTTGGCGGTGAGCGTTTCCTGGAAGAACTCGAAGACGATCCGCTGCCGCGAATTTGCTGAGCGTCACTCAGTTTCGAGTTCTATTCTTTGCAGGATCATCTCGTCCCCACTGATCACGGTCGTACGGAAATCGCCGCAGTCCCCACAGACCAGCCGATTGGCTTTGGCCGCGGTGTCCGTCCCGCACGCGTCGCAATGGACAGTGATGTCAGCCTCTTCGATGACAAATTCGGCGTCCACGGCGATCGTGCCCGCCGAGGCCATCGGCCAGGCATTGCGTAACAGATCGGATTCGACGCCCGAGAGCGGGCCGACCTTCAATTCGATCCGCGAAACGCGGCTTGCACCACGTTCCGTGGCGATCGCCTGTACCTGCTCAAGCAGGGACAGGCAGACCGAGAGTTCGTGCATGAGTAAGGATTCAGACGATCTCGACGAGTTCGATAGCGAAGGTCAGCGGCTGTCCGGCGAGCGGATGATTGGCGTCGACTGTTATCGTCTCATCGGCGACGTCGGTGATCACGAGATTCATGACCTGGCCATCCGGGCTTTGACTTTGCAGTTGCATACCGACCGCGGGTTCCATGTCCTCGGGTAACGCACTTTTCGGCACCTGCTGAATCAGTTGTTCGTGGCGCTCGCCATAAGCCTGGTCGGGTTGTATGGTCACAGACTTGTTCTCGCCGACAGCCATGCCGTCCACGGCGGAATCGAAGCCCGGGATCACCTGGCCGCCGCCCAGCGCGAATTCGAGCGGATCGCGGCCGTCCGAGCTGTCGAACTGGGTGCCGTCTTCCAGCGTGCCCGTGTAATGAATACGGACAGTATCGCCCGATTTCGCCTGCGTCATAAGAGTTTTCTCCTTTCAAAGTGCGCACTATAGCAGAACGGCAATATTGCGATTCGACATGGAATCCCGTACTTATTGCACTGTTGTACGGATAGTTACAATGAAGATCGGCGGGGACGATTACCAGGATGTGATGGATGGAGTGGATGCGCTGCTCGATAAAGGAATCGCACGCGAAGACCAGCTGTACGTTACGGGTGACAGTGCCGGTGGCATCATGACTGCCTGGATAATTGGTAAGAACACGCGTTTCCGAGCGGCTGCGGTGGTCAAGCCGGTCATGAACTGGATCAGCAAAACGCTCACGGCTGACAACTATTTCTACTACGCGAACTACCGGTATCCGGGACAGCCGTGGGACAACGTTGAAGGGTTCATGCGCCATTCGCCGGTTACGCTCGTTGGGAATATTGAGACACCAACATTGGTGATGGTCGGTACCGCCGACATGCGGACCCAGTGAGCTGATTACCAAGGTCGATCATATCCTCGCCTGGTTTGCGAAGTTCCCACCGAAGTAGGGCAACTACCTATTTGCATCGCCGTACCCCGGGTTTAACGTAATGCTGGGGATTTGTCTATCGCAGGTGATGCAATGAACGAGTCTTCAACGCCCGAAAACGTCGTCGAACTCGACACTTCTGTTCCGGTCTGGGACCAGTTTTTCACGGTGGCGCCGCTGGTTTTGATTGGCACCCGTGATGACGACGGATCGATCGATTTTGCGCCCAAGCACATGGTTACGCCGATGGGATGGCAAAATTACTTCGGCTTTGTGTGCACACCCCGGCATAACACTTGCAGCAACATAGAGCGCACCGGTGAGTTTACGGTCAGCTACCCGAAACCATCGCAGGTCCTGACCACGAGCCTCGCGGCATCGCCGCGATGTGAAACCGGAGAGAAGCCGGTACTCGACTATTTTCACACATTTCCGGCTCGGCACATCGATGGTCAGTTCATCGAGGACGGCCAACTCTTCTTCGAATGTCGTCATTACAGAACGATCGGAGGATTCGGTGAAAACTGCCTGATCACGGGCGAGATCATCGCAGCCTATGCGGACGACGATTACCTTCGTCATGCCGAATCGGACGATCAGGAGACGATTCACGATTCGCCGCTCTTTGCTTATCTCGCCCCCGGCCGGTTTTCTGCGATCGACAACTCGAACGCATTTCCATTCCCGGAGTCCATGAAGAAGTAGCAACGACATGTGCGCCACCAACGCGGCAATGGTTCTCGACTTTGTCAGGACACAGCAGCATGTGCTGACGGACCTGATCAGGGACCTCGTGGAAGCCGAGTCGCCTTCGGCCCGACCGGATACTCACGACAACGTTCGTCGTGTACTGCGTCTTGCACTTGCGAGCGTCGGTTATGAGTCCCGCGAAACAGCGGGACCGGATAAGCCAAGGCATGTCTTTGCCAGGCCAGCAAAGCGTCGGCGCAGGACACCATCGCAGCTGGTTCTGGGTCACTACGATACCGTTTGGCCCGTAGGTACGCTGACCGAGCGACCCTTTCGCATTGATGGAAACATAATCCACGGCCCTGGTTCTTTCGACATGAAAGGCGGGCTGGCGCAGCTCATCGTTGCACTTCGCGCGATCCGTGACCTGCGCCTGGAAACACCGGTACAGCCGATAGTTTTCGTCAACGCGGACGAGGAAATCGGTAGTCGCAGCTCGACACGCTACATTCGCATGCTGGCACGACACGCCAACCGGGCGCTCGTGCTCGAACCTGCCCTCGGAGAGCGCGGAGACATCAAGACCGCGCGGAAAGGTATAGGACGGTTCACTGTGACTGTCTTCGGGAAAGCGGCACACGCAGGACTCGATCCCGAAGGCGGAGAAAGTGCAATTCTCGAACTGTCACATGTCATCCAGGCGCTGTTTGCGTTGAATGACGTCGAGCGCGGCATAACGGTCAATGTCGGCACTGTTGACGGCGGAATCCAGCCAAACGTCGTCGCGCCCCACAGTAAGGCGGTCGTCGATGTACGTGTTCCGACAGTCTCTGCCGGTAACGAGATTGAATACATTATTCATTCGATCAAGCCGCAAAACCCGGAAATTCGTCTGCATATTGAAGGCGGTATCGGCAGGCCCTCGATGGAGTCGACGCCGCGCAACCAGCGGCTGTGGGAACGTGCGCATGCGATTGGCGAGGAACTCGGCATGGAGCTCCACCAGGTCCGAGCCGGTGGCGGGTCCGATGGCAATACAACCAGCCAGTTCACGGCAACCATCGACGGCCTGGGTCCCGTGGGAGATGGGGCACACGCAATTCACGAACATCTTTTGATCGACAAGACACTGGAGAGAGCAGCACTGTTGACCATGTTGTTGACCACACCGGCAATGGTTGGCCGATAGCGAGGGACCGGCAATGAGCACACGAGTTTATGGCTCGCTCGCCCGAATAGCGGACTTTCATGACAGCAACTATGCCATTACGGAAATGCCGCGTTCCGAATGGGCGATGGGCGATTACATCGAAGGCGTGGTCATCGGCTCGCCCACGACGTTGTATCGCATGGAGGACCGCGCCGGCCACATGGTCAAAGTCGAGCCGGGTGACTGGGTTGTAGGCGCCTTTGGCGATCGTGCGGCAACGCTGGAGGGCGTCGGCAGTTGGCGGGATATTGGTGACGACGGCGAAATGCATGCGCTCACCGCCGCCGGCCTCATGGGGTTCTATACATCGTTTTCGACACTGCTGGTTGACCCGCTCAAACTGAAGTACCGGGGTCACCTGTGCCGCGGCGGCGACAAAGTCCGTATGCAGGAATTTGCGATGCATTGCAGTGGCGATGCGTTCTCCGTTCCAACAATTTTGCTCGTCGGTACCTCGATGTCAGCCGGAAAGACAACAACGGGCCGGCGCGTCTGCAAGGAACTGGATCGTGCAGGATTGAACGTGGTCGGCACCAAGCTCACGGGCGCGGGCCGTTACCGCGATATTCTCAGTTTTCTGAAAACCGGGGCTTCGGAAATATTCGATTTCGTTGATGCGGGTTTGCCTTCGACCGTCGTTCCGGAAGATGAGTATCGCGCTGCCATTCGCCCGCTTCTAAGATGTATCAATGAGCTCGAACCGGACTTTCTTGTCGTGGAGGCCGGGGCGTCTCCGCTCGAGCCATATAATGGGGAGGCGCTCGTCGATGAGCTGGGAGAGAATGTGGTTTGCACCATCTTGTGCGCATCGGACCCGTACGCAGTGGTTGGCGTCGAGAAAGCATTTGGCCTGCGGCCGGATCTTGTCACCGGGCCGGCAACACAGACCTCCGCCGCCGTTGAGCTCGTCTGGAAGCTGAGCGGGCTACACGGGATAAATATCATCGATCCTGCAGCAAAACAGCGGTTCCACAATTTCCTGAAAGACAAGCTGGGGCTGAAAGCCGAAATGAAAATTGCCCGGTGACAAGCACCGGGCAAAAGGTCGCTGATCGATAGGGGGGGTATTAATCGACCAGCATTAGTTCATTGTCTCCAAAGCGGTAGCGGAACCCGATCCCGACTGCGTAGACGTCGTAGTCATAAGGGTCTGCGCCCATCGTCAGGACAGTTGGCAATGTGGTCTCCGATACGAGCGCCCAGTCCTGCATTTCGAACCGCTCATAACGCAGATCCAGGGTACCGGCCAGGCGATCCGAGAATTGGTAGCTTGCCTCAATCCGTGCAGAGTCCAGCGTCGATTCAAGGTCGGGCAACTCGCTCGGGCCACCACTCAGGCTGTCGAGGGAGATTGCGGTGTTGCCGTCGGCACGGTTGTAACTGAAGTCCAGGTCGAACCTGCCATCCGTCGGACGCCAGCTCATGCCGACGCCGATATGGTCGAAATCGTCCTGGTGAAAAGCGCTCCAGTCCCACCAACCGAATTGCTCAGAGCCGGTCTGATGCGCTTCGATCTGGTCGTGTCCGTACATCAGGTACACGGCTGCCTTGTCCGATATCGCCCAGCTGAGGTCCAGTGTGGCGCGCATTTCTTCACTACCATTCAGCCCGACAAGCGAGTCCTTGTAGTCGTCATCGGCAAACATCACGGTGGAGCTTAGCGACAACGGGGAGTCTAGCGGCGAGACTGTAAGAGCAAGCTCCCCAAACTCGCGGTAGCGGTAGGCAAGGTAATACTTGCGCATTAGCGGATTCTGCCCGAGGCTGATAGCGACTGAGTCGTCATAGCGATCAACGCCACGCTGTTCCGTACCGCCTTTAGCCCTGATATCCAGCCATGTCGCCGGCCGCCACCGAACCTGGCCCCAGCCGCGATCAGTCGTCTGTTCTGCGACTTCCTGGTAATCGCGATTAATCTCCCTGCGTTCGTAGCCGCCCGACAGTTTCAGATTTCTCGAAAAAGCGTATTCGCCGCTTAGCGTCATATGCATGCGGTCGTAACTGAAGGGCGTGTTCTGCTCGATCTCACCCGACTGGAACGCGTCCACGATCACACGATCCCACTCGCTGACCCGTGTCTTGTTATCGCGCTCATCGTAGCGATAGCCGAACTTCACCCGCGTTTTGGCGAAAGGTCGCGAGGTGACAGTAAGTCCGTAGTTATAGGTGTCGACCTCGGCATCGAGAGACGCCTGCGGCAGCGGCGTCGTTACGACGCTCGGATTGATCGTGTAAGGCAACAGGCTCTGGTCCTGTTCACCGCTCCCGGACGCAGCAGAAAACGCAATGATCGTATCCCAGGTCGTCACGCGGTACGTCCCGGACAGTGACAGCTGCTGAAAGTCGTTGTCGGGTTCGCGCGCCATGCGCAAGGTCGAGGTGTCCGCACCGGCCAGGAAAGGCGTATCCCAGGTCAGCGACTGATTCTGGTTGGTGAAGAACGAGCCGTAGTAGGCAAACGTAAGGCTGAAGTCGTCCGTTGCGTATTGCACGCCGGCATCTATCTGGTCTGTTTCATAGTCGATCCATCGCGGCAGGAATGAGGCCTGGGTGTAGGAACCCGCACTCGTGATATCGATGCCGTCCCGCGTCTGACGCCGGAAGTCCGCAAATACCCGAAAATCTTCGCCGGGTACCCAGCCTGCGCCGATGTCGAAGATACTCCTGTCTGTGCCGATGTTACGCTGATACAACGACGAGGAGAGTTGTGTCATTTGAGTCGTCGTACCCGCTGGCACCCAGCCTGAAGGCAAAGTCAGCGTGTCGTCGGATGCCTGCACAAAAATCGTTCTTGCAGTGTCGAAACGCCTGAAGGGCAATTCCCGATAACCGAGGCGGAAGTCGAATACACCCTGTTTGCCCGAGGTAATCTCGAACACGCGTGAGTCGAGGCCGAGATCCTCGATAGTCCAGTCGAGGCGATAGCCGTCCTTGTTATAGCGACCCTCGCCATCGACATTGGCGTAGATGCCTTTCTCGTCGTAGCCCGTGTAATTGCCGAAGCGCGCCGCGTCATCGCTGACGCTGGTTGCACCAGCGGCCACTTCGGCCCGGTAGCCCTGGTCGAACGGGCAGGATTCACAGGCCCAGTCGCTCGTGTCGACTTGCCCGAAGCTCACCGCCGGGGCCAGCAGGAGCAATGGCGCGACGAGTTTGTGGCGTGCGTTACATGTTCTTTTGATCATCGGTTCATGCTCCTATCGCATCAGCTTCGAGCCGGACGGATGATTCGAGCCGTGGACCTGATCGTGACAGTTCATGCACGTCTGCCCGAGCAAATACTGCGATGGAGCATTGCCCGGCAGACCACGATCGTCCTGAGGCAGGCTGGGGTGTCCAGCCTGCGAATGGCAGCTCTGGCATAGCATAGGTGCCCGCATGCTCAGCATGCCGGGCTGATTGGAACCGTGCGGGTTGTGGCAGTTGGTGCAGTCTTCGGCGACCGGCGCATGTTCCCAGAGATAGGGGCCACGCGTTTCCGCATGACACTCGTAACAGGTGCCGTTGACGGTGTTTTGCGCGAGCAAGCGCTCGGGCGCATCACCGTGCGGATTGTGGCAGCTCGTGCAATCCATTTTGCCCTGGCGCACCGGGTGCGCGTAGGGTTTCATCGACTGCGTGCGTTGTTGCTGGTGGCAGTCGAAGCAGACTTCTGCCTGGGTCGATGTTGCGAGGATGGGGTCACGCTCGATATGCATCGTGTGGCAATCGGCACAGGAGATCGTGCTGTCGTCATGCGTACTGCCGTGCCACGCGAAACCCGTGTCCCCTAAGTGACACGCAACGCAATACGAGTTCTGGCCTGAAATCGGAGTCGTCGTTTTCGATGAGAATGCAGGAATCGGCGGGCGTTCCTGGCCGCGCCTTACCCGGCCGGAATGGTCATCGCCGGGACCGTGGCAGGCTTCGCACTGCAGCTGTCCGTGACCGAAAGGGGAGTTCGGATCATCAGGGGCGGCATGCTTCGTGCGGAACACGGCCAGGACTGCCTGATCGTCGTGGCATTGAAAACACGTATCAGCGCCTTTCTTGCTGTAATCGGGAAGCTCGGCCTCGTCGTCAGCTGCTTGCGCCGTTACGGCTCCGGATGTGGCGATGGCCAGGAGGGCCATCGCCAGTACCGCGGATCGTCTAACGATCATCTTGGTCAACATTTGCATCTATCCAGCCTAGTTGAACTGGAATTCGCCAACACCGTGCATGACAGCTGTATCAGCTGACGCGCCCGGTCCATGGCAAAGCTGGCAGGTCTCCGCACCCGATGATACGAGATTGCTGTCCGCATCTTTCGTGGCGTTGAAGTCACCGCCATTTTGCATCATGTGATTTGCAGCCAGGTCGCTGACGTGGCAAGACGAGCAGACGGCCGTGTTTGGAGAGACAACGACATCGTCTGTCACATCAGCGGGGTCGTTGGCGTCGACCGTGGTTCCCAGTACTTTGGTTGGATCAACCGGGTAGAAGCCATCTTCGACATGGCAGCCTTCGCAGTTGTTGAGCTTGCCAGGGTAGACAAAGTCGAACGTGTGCGCGGCGCCGCCAGACGGGAACCTGTAACCACAGGCCTCATACGGCTGCTTGGTGTAGTCGGCCGCATGCAGGGCGTGGATCATGACCTTCATGTCAATGGGGGCGTCGTCGTCGGTACCGAGATCAGTAATGCAAGGTTCGAGACGTCGGTTAATGTCGGTCGCATTCGGCGTGTGACAGGTCACGCAGACTTCGACGCTGTCCGTACGGTTGTTGCCATGCATCGACAGCTGGTTGTGGCAGTCATCGCACTTCTCGATGGCAACGACGTTGCGGCGAGGAGTCGCCGTTCCCGCGCCGATCTTTGCGTACTTGATCGCGTTGGGCACTGCGATTCTCTCGATCGAGCCGTCGATATCGACACCCGGGTGACCATCGATGGTGACTGCAAGCGACCCGCCCGCATTGGCTGCGACCGGCGTCGGAGACGTGACGCGGAAGATACCGTCGCCACGGTCTTCCGGCAGGGCGCCGAAGCAAGGGTTAGCCGTTATCGAGATACCAAGGCCCGGCGTAACGCCAGTGCCGTTGTTATGGTAGTCCGCTGTGTCCCACGCAATGCCGACCGCGAGTCTTGCGGGTCCGCAGTTTGTCCATTCCTCGTCTTCCAGCAGGTTCCAGGGAACGCCTGTGAGCGGGTTGTTGACGCGGTAGTCGACGATCGGGTTGTCCCCGATATCGGTGTCAAGAATCGCGACAATCTCGAACTCGAATTGAGCCTGCGCTTCGACGTTGGGTTGACGATGCGCTTCAGCGACACGGTGTGCACCGTCGAAAGCCGTTGAATCGGGACCATGACAGACGACGCATAACACGTCGTCAAGGAACACGGCGTCGCCCGGATGCAGCAAATCCGGATCATTCTTCGAGCCGTCCCAGTCGATTCGGTCGTGGCAGGAGCCACAGGCGGCGCGGTTCTGCACCTCTTTCCAGTTGCCGGCCTGCGGAACCGATGGATCGGTGTCCTGATGGCAGGTCTGACAATTACGCAGGTCCTGCGGGAACTCGACGTCTGAATAGTCATGAGGCTGACCACCGTAGCCGATAATCTCGTAGCCATAGGTGAGGTGTGCGCCGGCATGAATCTTGTGGATCATCTGCTTCATGTCCACTGTGCCACCCCATTCTTCTGCCGCCGTATCCGGGTCGATTGAATAGGGGTTGTGGCAGGTAACGCAATACTCGACATCGAAGCGTGCTTCACCGTGCAGTTCCAGGTTGTCGTGACATGCGTTGCAGGTCGCATTATTTACAATCAGGCGCGTGAAGGTTGGTGAGCCACCGGCCGGCACGAAGTCATAGGGCGCATTGTTGGCCGGTATGTTGACCGGCAAAACCCGATTTGTGCGTATTTCGACACCGAGGCGGTGTGTTTTCGTCGCGTCAAACGTCGGACCGGCGGGATAATCCGTCAGGTTCTGCGCAAACGTGTAGGTGTAAGTACCATCGCCGTTGTCGGTGAATGCCCCGGCTGATGCGGACTCGGTAGATGCCTGCACATCGGGAGGATCCGTGCGACCATTTGTAACGTATGACTGCCACTCGCTCGAACCGCCGTTTGCGCCCGGACTCAGCTGCGCAAGCGTGAAGCTCACTGTATTCGTCGGTATTCCCTTGAGACCGAAACCGAGGTCATCGCTCAGGAACATGGTGACCACGGGAGCTCCGCCGCCAGCCGGAATGGCAACGCTCTTAATCTCGACATTGATCCTGTCGGCTGAATCGTAAGGCACCGCCGTACCGGTTGATGGTCCGGGCGGTCCGGACGGTCCCGGCGCTCCTGGCGTTCCGTCCGCGCCTGCAGGTCCGGCTGGTCCTGCAGGACCCGTCGAGCCGTCGCATGCGAACAGAAGGGCACTGGCGAGCAGTATGCTCACCAAACGAGTGGTGCGGTGGATTGAGCGCATCTTTGACTTCCTCTTTGTTTCTTGTTTTTTCTCGATGCTGGCTGGCACCAGCATTTTTGTCTGATTTGGCGCTGCGAGACGTTAAGCCTACATTCAGCAATGCTGTATTCTAATATGTCTTGTAGGCAATTTGGACTGATTCTTGAATCGCGTAAACTACTTATGGCACAACGGCAGATAGCAGGCAAACTTGGTATCGCAAGAATGTACAATTTCTCTCGATTCAAAAGGCCCCCAAGGAGGCTGTAATGAGACGTCAATTTCTCTATGTTTTTTCCGCACTTACTTTGAGTTTTCCGGCTTTCGCTGTGGCAGACATGGCAGCGATCATGGAAGGATGTAACGGTTGCCACGGTCCGCAGGGTGTCAGTCAATCGGCTGACGTTCCGAGCATTGCCGGTATTCCGGAGTTTGTTCTGGCTGATGCCATGTACATCTATCAGGACGAGGCGCGCCCCTGTGCCGAATCCGAATATCGCCACGGCGATACCAGCCGTCCCGCAACCACGATGTGCGCCATCGCCGCTGAACTCAGCGAAGATGACATTGATGCCGTTGCAGCCGAATACGGTGCCATGGGCTGGACCAAGGCGAAGCAGGACTTCGATGCTGGCCTCGCGGCAGCTGGCAAGGCCATTCACGATAGCTCCTGTGACCGCTGCCATTCAGAAGCGGGCACAAACCCGGACGACGAAGCCAGCATGCTCGGCGGACAGCAGATGGGTTACCTGCGTAATATACTTGGGCAATACATGGACGGTTCGCGTGAACAGCCCAGCAAGATGAAAGAAAAAGTAGATTCGCTGTCGGCGGATGACGCCGAAGCACTGGTCAACTACTACGGCAGTATTCAATGAGTTCAGCCAATGTCGCCGGTAGTGATACCGGCGACATGTTTGCTGCCATTGATGCGCAAGACGGTGCCGCTTTTGTTGCCTATCTGACTGAAGATGCCATCTTTCGATTCGGCTCTGCACCTCCGGTGCAGGGCCGACGTTCTATTCAGGCCGCCGTCGAAGGATTTTTCGCGACGATCAAAGGCTGTAAGCATACGATTTCCAATTCCTTACGGCAGGATGACACCCTGGTTTGCGAGGGCGAGGTGGCGTATCAACGCCATGACGGCCGCGAAGTCATATTGCCGTTTACGGATGTCCTGGAGTACAGCGGCGAGCTGATCTCGCAGTACAAGATCTACATCGATATCAGTCCGCTTTACGCGGAATGAGCGTTCGTTGCCCGAGAGCTGGCCCCCTCTCGTGAATCGTTTCGATAATCCTTTCGGAAATCCCTGATAGCACGACAAGCCCTATTGGCTTAGTAAGGCGCAAAGCGCGTAACGCACAGCGTCAGGTATCAGGAAAGACACAATGGCAACGCCAACGCGGCTTGCTCGAGTGGAACTCGAGCGCTCACTCGTTCCCCTAATCATGCGGACGAGCCGCGCACTTCAATGGTTGCTCGCAACAACCGCAATCCTCTGGTTTGCAGCGAGCCCAGCGCTTGCCTTGGAAGACGCCCAGTGTCTTCGCTGCCACGACGACCCGGAAATGACGAGCTACCGTGGCGACACTGAGATTTCCGCCTATGTGACGGCGGCAATGATCGCGGGTTCCGTGCATGCCGGCATGGCATGCGTGGAGTGCCACAGTGATCTCGCAGACAGCAAGCGGCGCCGCCATGCCGAAGATCTTGAGCCTGTTGAATGCGGTGATTGCCATCGTAAACAGAGCAGGGCGCATGGCAACAGCCTGCACGGTGCCGCAGCGAGCCGCGGCGATCCGATGGCCCCGACCTGTGCCGATTGCCACGGCAAACACGATATTCTGTCGTCGTCGGACGCCAACGCACCAACCGCGGTGATGAACATCCCGCTGCTTTGCGGCGAATGTCATCGGGAAGGCGCCCCGGTATCCCGCACGCACGAGATCTCGCAGGCAAATATCCTCCAAAATTACTCGATGAGTATTCACGGTGAAGGCCTGTTCCGGCAGGGACTCACGGTTTCAGCGGTGTGCACGTCGTGTCACACCTCGCATGACATTTTGCCGCACACGAACAAGCGCTCGAGCATCCACGTTGATAACGTCGTCAAGACTTGTACCGCTTGCCACGGCCAAATCGAAAACGTGCATCGCAAGGTGATCGAGGGTCGACTGTGGGAAGACGACCCGGGCAAGATCCCCGTGTGTGTAGACTGTCACGCGCCACATAAGATTCGTAAGGTCTTTTATGACGAAGGCCTGGCCGACAGGGATTGCCTCGTCTGCCATAGTCAGCCTGACCTGACCATGGCGCGCGGCGGCACTACCATTAACCTTTATGTCGACGAGGAGGCTTACGAAAACTCAGCACATGCAGATACCTCCTGCGCTCAATGCCATACCGAAGTAACCGTTGCCGAAGAGCGGGCCTGTTCGACAATCGAGTCGGCAGTGGATTGCAGTGTCTGTCATGCCGAGCAAGTTGCGGAATACGACGCCAGCATGCACGGAACCCTCCATGCGGAGGGCGATCCCGATGCTCCGTCGTGCCAGGACTGTCATGCCAAGCATGCGACACATGATCAGGATTCGCCGGTGTCGCCGACGTATGCGCTGAATGTTCCGACGCTATGCGGAAGTTGCCACCGCATGGGCGAGAAAGCGGCAACGCGGATACACGCTGACGTCGATGACATCGTCGGTAGCTATGAAGACAGTGTTCACGGACGTGGGCTGATTGAAAGCGGCCTTGTCGTTACAGCGACCTGTGCCGACTGTCACGGTGCGCATACTGAAATGACTCCGGAGAACCCGGACTCCACGGTTAACCCTGCAAACATTGCGGGTACCTGCGGTACCTGTCACCACGGGATCGCGGAACAATTCAAGAGCAGTATCCACTGGACTGACGATCCAATCGCCGAGGATGATCACCCGACCTGCCAGGACTGTCATGCCTCGCACACGATCATGCGGATCGAGCGGTTAGGATTCCGCACCCTGATGATGGAGCAATGTGGACGCTGTCACGCGGACGAGGCCGAGACATTCTTCGATACCTTCCACGGCAAGGTCTCGCGTCTGGGCGGTGAGGGCGTCGCCAAGTGCTACGACTGCCATGGCACGCACGGCATTCTTCCGCCTACCGATCCCAATTCAACACTCAGCAGGGACAATGTCGTCGAGACCTGCGGCCAGTGCCACGAGGGCTCACACAGGCAGTTTGCGGGCTACCTGACACACGCGACGCATCACGATCGCGAACGCTACCCGTACCTGTTCTGGTCGTTCTGGGGCATGACTGCGTTACTGGTCGGTACCCTGTCGTTTGCCCTGTTGCACTCGTTTGCCTGGGTCATCCGGCTGATGCTTAATCGTGAAGAATGGCAGGCGCACAAGGCTCTGAGCCGCAAGAAAGACCAGAAAGACCAGAAATTCTACCGTCGTTTCAGCCGTCTTCAGCGCACCATGCACATCATAATGATGCTCAGCTTCTTCACGCTGGCGTTGACAGGCATGGCACTGAAGTTCTCGTATATGGCCTGGGCGCAGGCTGTTTCCAGGTTCCTGGGCGGATTCGACAGCATGGGCTTCCAGCACCGCGTAGGCGCGTTCGGCTTACTGATCGTCACGATTCTGCACATCTACGACATTACTCATTACAAGCGCAAGACGAAGCAGACCTTGTGGCAGATTATCACCGGACCGGATTCGATCATTTTTAACGGCCGCGACCTGCGTGAGTTTATCCAGTCGTTCAAGTGGTTCTTCGGCTTAGGTGAGCGTCCGAACTACGGTCGCTACTCCTACTGGGAGAAATTCGATTACTTCGCGGTTGGCTGGGGTGTGATCATCATCGGTACGACCGGGCTCGTGTTGTGGTTCCCCGAGTTCTTCACGCACATCGTTCCCGGTTGGGCGGTGAACGTCGCTACCATCATTCACAGTGACGAGGCGTTGCTGGCCGTTGGCTTTATCTTCACGATCCACTTCTTTAACACGCACTTCCGGCCCGACAAATTCCCGATGGATCCCGTGATATTCACCGGGCGTCTGTCTGTCGACGAGCTGAAATTCGACAAGCCGGGCGAATATGAAGAGCAGGTGGCCTCCGGTGAGTTGGAGAATAACCTCGTTAATCCGTTCCCGGAGACGAAAGATAAAGGCGTGAGAATATTCGGCTTCCTGGCGCTTACGTTCGGCTTGATCCTTCTAAGCTTGATTATTTATACGATGTTGTTTGGTTACCGGTAACGGGGGCCCCGACGAAGCCGGAAGGATCTTGTAATTTTCGGGGCCACGTGAGCGTGCAGCCCGGGCGTTCTCGCGGCGGCTTTGAACGCTGGTGCAGACGGTTTTGATGATGCGGAGCTCCGGCCCCGCAAATTTTGGAGAATTCGTTTTGGACTTGACTGGTCACTGGGTCGGCGCTGTAGCCCTCTTGATATTTGCCCTCGCGTACCTGTTGGTCATCGTCGAGGAATTCACGCACCTCAGAAAATCCAAGCCGGTGATACTGGCAGCCGGCATCATCTGGGCGGTTATTGCCTATCAATATGCCGCTGCGTCAATACCGCACGAGACTGAAGAGGCTGTTCGACATTTTCTGACAGAATTCGCCGAGCTGTTTCTCTTTTTGCTTACAGCAATGACCTACGTAAATGCCATGAGCGAGCGTCGCGTCTTCGGTGCACTGCGCTCGTGGCTCGTCAGACGCCAATTCAGCTACCGGAAACTGTTCTGGATTACCGGTATCCTCGCCTTCTTCCTTTCGCCCGTGATCGACAACCTCACGACTGCCCTGGTTATGTGTGCAGTACTGCTGGCTGTCGGGAAGGACAGTCCGAAATTCGTCAGTATCGGCTGCGTTAACATTGTTGTGGCGGCGAACGCGGGCGGAGCGTTCAGTCCGTTTGGCGACATTACAACGCTGATGGTCTGGCAAAGAGGCATCCTGGATTTTCAGACGTTCTTCGCGCTATTTATTCCGTCCGCTGTCAACTACCTGGTACCGGCTGCCATCATGTCGCTGGCGGTGCCAAAAGTCTGTCCTTTGGCCGATGGTGAAATCGTGCGCATGAAACGCGGCGCCAAGAGAATGATGTTCCTGTTCGGGTGCACCATTGTCACCGCTGTCAGTTTTCATAACTTCCTGCATCTGCCACCGTTCCTCGGCATGATGACCGGACTCGCCTACCTGCAGATCTTCGGTTACTACCTGCGGCGCACACATTTACCGGTACCGCAAGACGACGCGTTCTATGGACATGTGGGCGAAGTCCCGGCGTTCGACAGCTATCGTGAGATCGCGCGTGCCGAGTGGGATACGCTGTTGTTTTTCTTCGGCGTTATCATGTGTGTTGGTGGTCTCGGCTTTATCGGCTACCTGGATCAGCTGTCACAATTCGCTTACCTGCAACTTGGCGCGACAGTTGCGAATGTTCTCGTCGGGATTGCTTCCTCAATCGTGGACAATATCCCTGTCATGGTTGCGGTGTTGCAGATGTACCCCGAAATGGACATGGCGCAATGGTTGCTGGTCACGCTTACAGCCGGTGTCGGTGGCAGCCTTCTTTCGATAGGTTCGGCTGCGGGCGTCGCCCTGATGGGTCAGGCGCGAGGCCAGTACACGTTTTTTTCCCACCTCAAATGGACGCCGGCCATTGCCGCCGGTTTCGCACTCAGCATCTGGGTGCACTTCCTGGTCAACAGCCATTATCTTGGGATCATGCCGGACTGAGCAAGGCGCCTTGCGGCGCCTCGCCTAGCTGTTTTGCTCTGGGTCGTCCTCGTGAATGACCTCACCGCGCTCCTCCGCCCTCGAGAACGGCGGCTTACCTGTCAACCATGTCATATCCATCGGGTAGACCGCCGGGTCCAGCATCACGGAGTAGAAGTGCCAGATGAGAATTGCCAGTGTCGCCAGGATTGCCTCCAGGAAATGCAAGACAGTGGCGGCCTCAGGCACCCAGCCCGGGAGCCAGGTCAACGTGAAGTTCTCGAACCACAGGATCAGGCCCGTTACTGCCGTGACGACGGTGCCCCACAAAGCAGCCCAGTATTCGACTTTTTCCACGTAGCCGACACGCACTGGCGCGGGCGGCTCAGGGCGACGACCCAGGTTATAGCCCAGTCTGTGGGCAAATTCGCGAAAATCGGCGACCTTTGGCAGGAATGCCGCCATCTGTCGCCGCGCGCGTGAGCTGACTGCCAGATGTGCGAAGTGGAAAACGAAGGCGCCCATCAGACCTACAGCGGCGACACGATGAACGAACCCGCGAAGTTCGTTATCCCAGGCTTGTAGCGGAGCGGCCCACCAGCTTTCCGGATACTTCAACGCAAATCCGGTGACAACGAGGATCGCAAAGCTAACGGCGGCTACCGCGTGAGTAAACCGGAATGCTCGCGACATGCGTTCCCTGATCACACAATGCGTGGGAGGTCTGCGCCGCCACAACGAATAGGTGCGCGTCTTCTTGACCAGGTCGAGAAGATTGTGCAGGAACATGCCGACGACGGTAACCCAGATCAGCGGAATGTAAATCGCGCGAATCCAGTAGGCGACAACGTTGTGCGTATCCTCGGCCAACACGTGTACGGGAGCGATCGTGAACTGGGTGCCTGCGCCCGCGTGGCAGTTGCCGCAGGTATGCGCCAGGTTGTCCGGGTGGATGTACGAGTCCGGATCGCTGGAAGGGAGAATGTTGTGCACGCCGTGGCAACTGGCGCAGTTTGCAACTCGCTGTGAACCGCCGCGCGAGGCCAGGCCGTGAAAACTCTCGTCGTAAGATG
This sequence comes from Woeseiaceae bacterium, assembly GCA_041574375.1. GTDB lineage: Bacteria > Pseudomonadota > Gammaproteobacteria > Steroidobacterales > Woeseiaceae > UBA1847. Next base: position 7,156 of record JBFFOS010000020.1, on the reverse strand, counting down.
GCACCTGCTCTGGCGGCAGGCCATACCTTTCGCCAAGCTTGAGGTCAGAGTGACAGGGGCCACACACTTTTGTCGGAATATTGGTCGCCGAGACCGGGGAGTCGGGTGCCCCCACGGCCAGGATCCGGTGCTCGCCATGGCAGTCAATGCAGACCGGCGAATCAAGGACACCTGCGTCCGCTGCCAGCCCGTGGATGCTCCGCTGGTATTGTCGCGCGATCTTTCTGTGGCACTCGCCACAGGTTTCAGCCACGTTCGAACGGTAAATCGACGACGTCGGGTCCGTGAGCGGCAAGGGCGAATGGGCTGTATGGCAATCGCTGCATGCCGGTCCGATATCGCCTTCACTCAAGGATTGTGCGTGGACGCTGGCCGTGTAAGCTTCGATTGGACGAATCGTGCGAACGCCCGGCGGTGCAGGCTGGCCGGAGCCGTGGCAGGTTCCACAGACCTCGCCCTGGTTGTGTGCGTTCATCGCAGACGATGGGTCGCTCGTCGCCATCATCGTATGCACGTCACCATGGCAGCTGGCGCAGGTCGGCAATTCCATCCCGGTCATGCGCCGCACACCTTGGGGACCGTGCACACTTACGGCTTGTTCGGCGACCACGTCGCCATGACATACTCCACAGTCCACCGGATCGAGACCGCGCCGGTGCCGGCGCTCGGCGCCGACGTGGCAGTCGAGGCATTCGGTCGTGCCATGAACTGTGGCCTCGAATTGTGCGAGGTCAACTTCGTGGCAATCGTTGCAGGGATTTGCTTGTTCTTCGTCGCTCGCGTGTAACGTGAGCGGAGTGCAGGCAAGGAGGAGGATGAAGCCGACTATTGTCTTGCGCACTACGATACTCCGTGATCCAGATCCCCCCGGTTACGGAACGTGTACACGTATTATGGGCCTCCGATATCGATATCCCAATACCTGGACACTGCGAGAAATACGGATTTCCGTGCTGCGGGTACGTAGTCTAGTATCGCCCTCGCTACGGCAATAAAAAATGCACAGAGTGTTGCTCTATCAGGGAAACAAAACGTACAAGCGAGCATTTGCGGCAGACTTGTAAGAACTACATTTTCAGGCACCCTAAACCGGTCTTTGACCAATAACCGAGGAACACTATGTTCAAGAATTTCCTGTCATCGATTACGCACAACGCGATCAGTCTGATCGGTACCGCGATTGCGGTTGCTGCGCTGGTACTCATGGCAAGTCTTTTTGGTATGGAATTCTGGGGTTTCGAAGGCGGTCCGTACCTCGGAATTTTGACGTACCTGATTCTGCCGATGATCTTCGCGGTCGGCCTGGTCCTGATTCCAATCGGCGCGGTTCTCTACCGCCGCAGGCTGAGACGAACCACAGGCACCGAAGACACGCCGTTGATGCCGATATTCGACCTGAACGTCCGATCAACACAACGATGGGTGCTCATTTTTCTTGCCGCAACGATGTTCAACATCGTCATTATCGCAGGCGCGACCTACAAGGGCGTGCACGTGATGGAGTCGGTCGAGTTCTGCGGCCTTGCCTGTCACTCGGTCATGGAGCCCGAACACACTGCCCACGCACGGTCTCCACACTCGCGAGTCGCTTGTGCAGAATGCCACATTGGACCTGGCGCTGACTGGTTTGTGAAATCAAAACTCGATGGGGCCTGGCAGTTGGTGTCGGTAGCCTTTGATCTGTATCCGCGGCCTGTACCAACACCACTACATGATTTGCGCCCGGCGAGAGAAACCTGCGAACAGTGCCACTGGCCGACCAAGTTTGTGGGTGACAAGCTCAAGGTCATCAACCACTACGAAGATGACGAAGAGAGCACAGAGCTGACGACGGCGCTGGTTCTGAAAGTCGGCGGGTCAAGTGGAATCGGTTCGCATGGTATTCATTGGCACGTCGACCCGGACGTCGATATACGTTACCGGTCAGATGACACGCGTGAAGAAGTCTACGAAGTAGAATTCGCGCACGGTGGTGATGAACCGGTCACCTACTCAGACCGTCAGGCGCCAGAGGACGGCGGTGTCTGGCGTTCGATGGACTGTGTCGATTGCCATAACCGCCCCTCGCATATCTACAAATCGCCGGGACCCGCGATCGACGAGGCGATCACGGCCGGCCTGATCGACCGTTCTCTGCCATTCGTCAAACGCGAGAGTCTGCGTGTTATCAATTCAGAATACGAATCACATGAGGCGGCTCGGGAGGCGATTACCGCCGGGCTAACGGCTTTCTACACCGACAACTACCCGGAAATAGCGAACGAACGCGCGGCAGATATCGCTTCCGTAGCCAATGCGTTGGGCGATATCTACGTCGTCAATGTTTTCCCGGGCATGAATGTCTGGTGGGATACCTATCCGAATCACATCGGGCACGAGCAATCCGACGGATGTTTCCGTTGTCATCGCCGCAGCATGCGCACAGCGGACCGGAAGCAGATTTCGAATGATTGCGATAATTGCCACATATTGCTTGCTGAAAAAGAGGAAAACCCGGACATCATGTCCGCGTTGAAACCGTGATGAACCAGCCTGTCCAAATGACGATTGCGAGACGCCAGCTTACTTACGAGATAGTCAGCGGTGGCACCGGACTTGTGTTGGCGCTATTCATGTGGGGGCATGTCGTGTTGGTCGGTTCGATCCTGACCGGCGAGCGCGGCTTCGACTGGATGGCGACGATGCTCGAGGATTACTTCATCGCGCAGCCGACCCTGTTCGGAATATTTACGCTGTTCCTGGTGCACGCGGTGTTTGCCGCGCGCAAGGTTCCTGCTCAACTGCGCGAACGCAAGCGCATTGCCGAGCTTGCGAAGGGGCTGAGGAATTCAGGCCGGGAAAAAGTAGCGACGCGTACGCCGCATTCGCCATTCCGTCCGCACCTCGAGTCGATGCTTTGGATCTGGCAGGTGCGCACCGGCATGATCATGCTCGTGCTGGGTAGCTTTCACCTGATATTGCTCGGCCTCGACATATTTACGCCGTTGTTTGGTGACATGGCGGGAATCGAGTCGTCTACCTCCATGGCGCGTGTTGCCGCCGGCTTGTGGCTACCCTACGCGATCCTGTTGCTGTGCGTCGAGTTTCACGCCAGTGTCGGATTGTATCGGCTTGCGATCAAGTGGGGTGCCGATCTGTGGTTGTCGCGTCGTGCAATGCATCTCATAGAGCAGATCATCTTCTGGGTAATTCTGGTCATTGGTTCAATAACGCTGTTCGTGCTCGCGGGCTGGATGGAACCACCGCTTGCCTTCCTTCTCGAAGGAGCACCGGCATGATGCAGAAGCTCATCACGACAGATGTATTGGTCATCGGCGGCGGGCTTGCCGGTGAACGTTGTGCGATCGAAGCAGCTAAGGCCGGGCAGGAGGCGCTGATCCTGTCACTCGTGCCACCACGGCGCAGTCACAGTTGCGCGGCACAGGGAGGCATGCAAGCGGCACTCGCCAATTGCGTCAAAGCCGAAGGTGACAGCACAACCGTTCACTTCCTAGATACGGTTCGAGGCTCAGACTGGGGAGCCGATCAGGAAGTCGCAAATATATTTGCTGAAGAAGCCGTGGTTGCCGTGCGCGAACTTGCGCATTTCGGCGTGCCATGGACACGTGTGAAAGGCGGCAAGAACAAATATTTTATCAAGGGCGAGAACGTCGAGATCGACGAAGCGCTTGAGAAGGATGGACTGATCACGCACCGCGACTTCGGCGGTACAGCCAAGTGGCGCGCCTGCTATGCGGCCGCGGGTACGGGTCACTCCGCGCTCTATGCTATTGACAGCGAGGTCGTGCGACTCGGTATTTCCGTTCGCGATCGCGCCGAGGCGGTGGCGCTCATTCACGACGGCGCGCGATGTGTGGGTGCGGTGGTCAGAGACCTTCGTGACGGCTCGCACTTTGCAGTAATGGCCAAGGCGACAGTGATCGCTACCGGCGGTTATGGGCGCATCTACGGCCAGTACACGAGCAATGCCACGATCAACGAGGGCACAGGCGCGTCGATTGCACTCGATACCGGTATCGTCCCGCTCGGCAATATGGAAGCGGTGCAGTTTCATCCGACGACCGTTGTGCCTGCCGGGATACTCGTGACCGAAGGTTGCCGCGGCGACGGTGGCTACCTGCTCGACAAGGACATGAAGCGCTTCATGGTGGAGGCCGAGCCGGTGAAGCAGGAACTCGCGAGTCGTGACGTCGTGTCGCGCCATATGGTGCAACGTATCCGTGACGGTTACGGCGTCGAGTCACCGTACGGACCGCATTTGTGGCTCGATATTCGCCACCTGGGCGAGGAACACCTGCGTACCAAGCTGCTCGAAGTCTGGGATATCTGCCGCGACTTCGTCGGTATCAACCCGGCTGAGGAACTTATCCCTGTGCGTCCGACACAGCACTACTCGATGGGTGGCGTGCGCGTTAACAAAGACGGTCAGGCCTATGGTCTGGCTGGCCTGTTCGCGGTTGGCGAAGCGGCCTGCTGGGACATGCATGGATTCAACCGCCTGGGCGGAAACAGCCTGTCGGAAACAATTGTCACGGGCCGTATCGTTGGCGGGCGCGTCGCCGAATTTGTCGCGGGCACGGAATTGCGCGCGGACACGGGGATTGCGTTCGATGCCCTGGCGGCAGCCGAGAGCAGGGCGGCAGACTGGCTCGCGCGCAGTGGTGACGGTCCAAGTGTCTATGATATTCGGGACGCCATGGGCGAGACGATGATGCACAAGGTGGGCATCTTCCGAACCGGCGAGGAACTCAGCGAGGCCGTGGCGGAGATCGGGCAGCTACTGGAAGACTGTGATAAGGCCGTGCTGCGTTGCAAGGATCCGGGCGTCAATCCGGAGCTGGCTTTCGCATTACGTCTCAAGGGCATGTTGCGGCTGGCAATGACAGTCGCCAAAGGTGCAGAAGCGCGCACCGAGAGTCGCGGCGCACATTTCCGCACGGACTTTCCGATTCGCAACGATCGCGACTGGCTGAGTCGCACGCTGGTCCGTTGGGCGGTTGACGACGACGAGCCGTCATTCAGCTACGAACCAACAGGAATGATTGACCTGCCCCCTGGCCACCGTGGCTATGGTAGCGATGAGCGGGTCGAGATGGTTGACACACTGGAAAATTATAACGCGAGCGTGCTCGAGGAGCAGACCCGGCATGGTCGGCTGCCAAGCACTGAAGAAATGGGCAGCCGCCTCGACCGTGGCGCCTGGAAAGCATTGTCAGGATAGGGACGAATGAGCATAAACGACAAAGCACGGCGATTACGGTTCGAGATATTCCGTTACAACCCGCAGGATGAAACATCCGAGCCCCACACGGATGTGTTTGAGATCGATGAGACGCCGTTCATGACGTTGTTCATTGCGCTCAACCAGATTCGCGAAAAACAGGACCCCGGCCTGCAGTTCGACTTTGCCTGTCGATCAGCGATCTGCGGTTCCTGTGCGATGATGGTCAATGGCAGGCCTGCGTTGGCGTGCCGCACGTTGACGACCGACCTCCCGGACAAGATCCACCTGTACCCGTTGCCGGTTTTCCAACTGGTCGGCGACTTGTCCGTCGACACCGGAAGCTGGTTCCGCGGTATGGTCGAGCGCACTGAAGCCTGGATCCATGAACGCTTGCCCTTCGATCCCGAGGCAGTAGAAGAGCGCATGGATGACGAGATCGCTGCGGCGATCTACGAGAACGACCGCTGCATCGAATGCGGTTGTTGCGTAGCGGCCTGCGGTGCGGCGAATCTCGATTCGGAGTTCCTTGCTGGCGCCGGACTGAACCGAATCGCCCGATTCATGTTGGACCCGAGAGATCAGCGCAGTGATGCGGACTGGTTCGATGTTGTCGCGGGCGAAAAGGGCGTGTTCGCCTGCATCGGCATGATGGCTTGCGAGGATGTGTGTCCCAAGGAACTACCTCTTCTCGACGTATACGGCTACCTGCGCAGAAAATCTTTGTCCGCCGCGTTTGCGGACGGCGAAAAGTAGCGTGAGCGTTTCAACCATGACGAATTTCATCTCAGCCTTTGCCGTAAGTTCATACGGCTATTACGTATTTATGTCATTGGGGCACTACGGTTGACTAGGCAGTGGGGATGTCTTCGACGTAATTCAGGCGATCCGATTACACCTTAAATCGTACGTCGTCGAAATCAAAATTAACCTTTCGAGTGCCAAGCGGCACAGGGACAGGTGAAAGTGAAGCGGCATGTCTTGCACCCATTGTGGCTTGCAATCGCACTGGTCGGACTGATTTTGTTTGCCAGGCAATTCCTGGTTCCGGACGATTTCGGTATCCACGGTGATAGTTTTACGTACAACTACTACCGGCTCAGCAACGTCCAGGAATGGAAAGATTTTCCAGTCAAGTATCAGGGCAATGAGTCTTGTCTCGAGTGTCATGAGGACAATGTAAAGAAACATCGGCGTTCGCCGCACAAACGAGTTCAATGCGAAAACTGTCACGGTCCGTCGGGCAATCACCCGGACGACGTTGCATCCTTGCCGCTCAACAAAGAGCGCGGCCTGTGCCTGAGGTGCCATGCAGACCTGGGGTATCCGGCGTCGTCTGCGAGATCTGATTTGCCTTTGATTGTTGACAAACGCCACAAACGCAAGAGCGAGTGCGTGTCGTGCCACAACCCGCATGACCCGAGGGAGGAAGCCGAATGAGCTGTTCTCGAAGAGATTTTCTCAAAGACTCAACTGGCGCGGCATTCGTCTCGGCATTGCCTTTGAGCGCATTTACTTTTCTTACGACCGATGAAGCAAAAGCAGCGGTCGGAGAAGCCACGGTTCGCTGGGGCTATCTCGTCGATACCACCAAATGTGTCGGTTGCGGCATGTGTGTCAAAGCGTGCAAGAATGAAAATGAGATTCCGTATGATGCGCCCGTGACGCGTACCTGGGTTGAACGTTACGTCGTTACCAAGGATGGCAAGTCTCACGCGGACTCGCCGCTTGGTGGACGCGACGGTTTCACGACCGACAAGATCCGGGATGAAGAAATTAACCCTGCTGATATCACCAAGGCCTATTTTGTACCCAAACTCTGCAATCAATGTGACAATCCTGCGTGCGTTCAGGTATGTCCGGTCGGTGCGACTTACCAGACACATGACGGCGTGGTCCTGGTCGACAGGGAATGGTGTATCGGTTGCGGCTACT
>JBFFOS010000019.1:0-25787 GCA_041574375.1 Woeseiaceae bacterium | reverse complement strand
AGAATCGACTTTGTGATCTGGATCGAGCGGAAGAAATTGACGTGGCGACGCGTCCAGTCACTGACGAGCACCAACTCGCCATGCTCGCGCGCAACCTCGCGCACGATTTCCGGTGACGCATAAATTTCTGTAACCGATAAACGTACGCCTGTCACAGCATCCCCCCGACGGTACAGACGCTGTGCATCGGCAATATTGATAAACGCGAGCCGGCGGTCGAACTCGTACATACCGACGCGATAAATGCCGCTCACGGTGAATCTCTTTGTCCTGGGAATGACACCGGCCGGCGTCACGATGCCCTCCGCCAGCGTCACGGTCACCTTGTCGCCAACTCCGACCTGCAACTTCTCAGCCAGTTCGACGCCCAGGACGATATTGAATTTCTTCGGTTCGAGCTCCGCCAGCTCCCCGGACTGCATGACGTCGGCGATGCCGGATACCGAGTTTTCGAGCTCCGGTTCGATGCCACGTATCTCCGCACCGCTCAACTGCTTGCCTGCAACGAGGAGTGCCTGGCCGTCGACGTACGGCGCGGCGGCGCGGACGCGCGGATTCTTCAATGCCGTTTCACGAAGTACGTCCGCACTGGTCAGCTTGCCATCAACATGTTCAATGCTCGCATGTGCAGTCATCGCAAGCAGGCGGTCCTTCAATTCGCGCTCGAAGCCGTTGACCACCGACATGACGACAATCAGTACCAGTACTGCGATTGCAATACCGAGCATTGAAATTGCCGATATCAGTGACACAAAACTGTTGCGACCGCGGGAGCGAACATAACGACTGCCGATCCATGTTTCGAAATTGCTGCCCATGGCGCTACTCGTACCTCAGCGCCGCAGCCGGATTTACGAGCGCGGCCCGGCGTGCCGGGTACAGGGTCGCGAGCGAGGTCAGGACGAAAGCTGAAACTGCAATAACGCTGACATCCCGCAATTCCAGCTCTGATGGGATGCGCGTCACATAGTAGACGTCCCCGGGCATTATCTGGAAACCAAACATCTGCTCGAGGAACGGCACAATCACGGGCACATAGATTGCCAGAACAACGCCAAGCGCGACGCCGATCAACACCCCTGCCCAGCCAATCATTGCGCCCTGCACAAAAAAGACACGCACGACACCGTCCGGTCCCATACCCAGTGTGCGCAGTACCGCAATGTCTGTCGTTTTGTCTGTCACGACCATTACCAGGCTTGCAACAATATTGAACGCCGCCACACCGATAATCAGCGACAGAATCAACGACATCATCATTTTCTCGATACGGATCGCCCGGAAGTAGCTGCCGTTCTCAACGGTCCAGTCGCTCGTGCTGACGGAGTCGCCGAGCCGCTCCTGCAATGCCTGCGCGATAGCGGGCGCTGCCATCACATCGTCGGCAAGGAAGCGCACCGACGTAACGGCATCGCCGATGTCGAGAATACCCGCAGCATCACTTGCGTGAACGAGGGCCAGAACACTGTCGTGATCAGCAAGCCCTGCTTCGAACACCCCGCTCAGCACAAACCGTTCGAGCACCGGTTCTAACGTGCCATCACCAACGGGACGCGGAATCAGCAAGACGACGCCATCTCCCAAGCGGGCACCGAGATCGTAGGCCAGGATACGACCGAGCACGATGCTGCGGCTGCCCGGCTGAAGTGTCTCCAGGCTACCCTCAACCAGGTTGATACGGTCGCCGGTCAGCCCGGCCTCATACACGGGATCTATGCCGTGGACCATGACACCGTGCAGGTCACGCCCTGATTGGATCATGCCCTCCAGCGGCACGAATGGCGCGGCCGCCCGCACTCCCGCCTCGGATCCGATGTCGTCGACAAGCGACTGCCAATCCCGGATGACACCATTGGTGCTGCTCACAGTGCCGTGTGCCGACATGCTGAGTAAGCGGTTTCGGAGTTCGCCTTCGAAACCGTTCATCACTGACAGGATGACGATCAGCGCCGCAACACCGAGCGAAATTCCGAGCAGGGAAATGAGCGTGATAAAAGACACGAATCGGGTACGCCGCTTGGCTCTCAAATAGCGCAGCCCGACAAATAATTCGACTGGTTTCAGCATTGGGCCGCATTGTGACACAGTTCGCATGTCTCATCCCGCGTGGCAATGCTATAGTCGCCGGACAATTAATCGGAGAAGGATCATGGCCAAATTGCGTACGATTTCACTGGTCGCGTTGCTGCTGGCAGCGATGGGCTCGGCGAATGCTGACACGCTGCAAATGACAGGGCCATCGGCCGGATCAAATGACGGACGTCCGACCCGCGGGATGACACAGGCGAGCGTCGAATCGAAATACGGCAGCCCGGTTGCGGTCAAGGCGCCTGTTGGTGAGCCGCCGATCACGCGTTGGGAATATGCCAATTTTGTCGTCTTTTTCGAATACGACAGGGTGATTCATGCCGTCGTGAAGCGCTAGGCGCACAAACAGAATAAAATGCAGCCCGGACTGGCAACAGTCCGGGTTTTTTTATGCCCGCAGGACCCGCCGCGGCCGGTCCCTGTGTAATAATCGCGGCCCGTTTTCGCCGAGCGAACTATTGACAGCGCCCCTGCTCATTCCTGCCCAGATAAACCTGCCCAAGCCCGGCACCGAAGCTGCCTGGGGGCGGCTGATCGGTGCAAGCCTCGCACTCGCAGCTGCCGAGTTCGCGCAAGCCGTTGATCGACCAATACTCCTGCTCGCCGAAGACCCGAGGCACGCCGATCAGCTCGAGGCCGAGATTCGTTTCTTCGCAGGCGGCGACATGCCGATTGCACACTTCGTCGAATGGGAAACCCTGCCGTGGGACAGCTTCTCGCCTCACCAGGACATCATCTCGCAGCGACTTCGAGTCCTGGCGCAGCTGAGCGGAATGGATCGCGGCATCGTTATCGCCGCGGCGACCGTATTGCAGCAGCGCCTGCCCCCGGTGGAATACGTCGCCGCACGATCACTCTCCCTGAGCGTCGGACAAGAATTGCCGCGCGAACCATTTACCGAATCCCTGGTTGCTTCCGGGTACCTGCGTGTTCCGCAAGTTTCCGAGCATGGCGAATTTGCCGTTCGTGGTTCCCTGATCGATGTTTTCCCGATGGGCACGGACGCACCCGTCCGCATCGACTTCTTTGATGACGAGGTCGAGTCGCTGCGTTGGTTTGCCGCCGAAACGCAACTTTCGGGCGACCATGTCGATTCACTTGATATCCTGCCTGCCCGCGAAGTACCCCTGGATGCAGACGCCATCCATACGTTTCGTCATCACTACCGCGAGCGTTTCGAGGGCCAGCCCGGAAAATCGCGCGTTTACCGGGAGGTTTCCGACGGCATCGCCCATGGCGGCATTGAGTATTATCTGCCCCTGTTCTTCGAGGCGACGGCATCGTTCACCGACTACCTGCCGACGAACTGTGTCGTGCTTGCGCCTGCCGGCCTCGAGGCCTTACTTGACCAATTCTGGGCGGAGGCGCGCGAACGCTACGAGCTTTGCAGCCTCGACAAGGAACGCCCGATCCTGAGCATCGAAGAGACCTTCATCGCGCCCGACACAATTCCCGGGCAACTGGCCGCGTTTCCCGGTATCCGCTACACGTCCCAATCGCTGGCGGCAGCACCCGGCAAACTGAACCTCGATACCCGACTGCCTCCGGCCATGAAAATCGAAGCGCGCTACGAGGACGCTGCCGCCGCACTTATCGCTTTCCTCAAGGAGTTTGACGGCCGCGTGCTGTTTTCGACGGACTCGCCGGGGCGGCGCGAACAACTGTTCGACATGCTTACCGGGCGTGGTCTGGATCTGTCGCGCATCGACACATGGCAGGAGTTCGAGGATGGTTCACATCGTGTCGGCGTCGCGATCGCACCTGTCGACAACGGCGTTCTGTTGCCGGGTGCGCATATTGCAATCATCAGCGAACAACAGTTGTTCGGAGAGCGAACCACGACGCGCAAACGGCGCCGCAAAAGTGATCGCGACCCCGAGACGATCATTCGACAACTCAATGATCTCGAGCCGGGCTCACCTGTTGTCCATGAGGAATACGGAGTCGGCCGCTACCTGGGCCTGATAACCCTCGAAGCCGGTGGCATCGAGGCGGAGTTTCTGCATCTCGAATACGCAGATGGCGACAAGTTATATGTGCCCGTTCACGCGCTCGACCTGATTTCGCGATACACGGGCGCATCGCCCGATAACGCCCCGCTGCACCGACTGGGCAGCGACCAGTGGAGCAAGGCCAAACAACGCGCTATCAAGAAAATTCGCGATGTCGCGGCGGAACTACTGGATGTCTACGCGCGACGCGCCGCACGTCCCGGCCATCGGTTCCACTGGCCCGAGGAAGATTACCGCAGCTTCGAGACGGGCTTCCCGTTCGAACTGACTGAAGATCAGGCACACACAATCGACGATGTGCTTGCCGACCTGGCAACTGACCAGCCCATGGATCGGCTGGTCTGTGGTGACGTCGGCTTTGGCAAGACAGAGGTCGCCCTGCGCGCGACATTTGCCGCGGTACACGGTGGCAAGCAGGTTGCCGTACTCGTTCCCACAACGCTGCTCGCACAGCAGCATGGCCAGAATTTTCGCGATCGTTTCGCCGACTGGCCGGTCCGGGTCGAAGTCTTGTCGCGTTTTCAGTCGGCGAAGGAAGTCAAGGATATCGTGGCCGGTCTGCGCTCGGGTACTGTCGATGTCGTCATCGGTACGCATCGCCTGTTGCAGCATACGAAGGACTTCCACGATGTCGGTCTCGTGATCATCGATGAGGAACATCGGTTCGGTGTGCGTCACAAGGAAGCGATTAAGTCGCTTCGCAGCCAGGTCGATGTGCTGACGCTGACAGCAACGCCGATTCCTCGCACGCTCAACATGACGCTCGGCGGTCTGCGCGAAATGTCGCTGATTACGACGCCACCGGCAGAAAGGCTCGCCGTCAAGACGTTCGTCTCCGAATGGAACGACGTCGTCATCCGCGAGGCTTGCTTGCGCGAGATCAAACGCGGCGGCCAGGTTTATTTCATTCATAACCGCGTTGAGGAAATCGGCCGCATCGAACAGCAGCTCGAAAAACTCGTTCCCGAGGCAAAGATTCGTATCGGTCATGGCCAGATGCCGGAACGCGAACTCGAGCAAGTCATGCTCGATTTCTACCACCGGCGATTCAATGTGCTCCTGTGCACGACGATCGTGGAAAGCGGCATCGATGTGCCAACGGCTAATACGATCATCATCAACCGTGCTGATCGCTTTGGCCTCGCACAGCTGCACCAGCTGCGCGGACGAGTTGGTCGCTCCCATCACCGTGCCTATGCCTACCTGCTGGCGCCGCCGAAAGCGGTGATGACGGCCGATGCCATAAAGCGGCTGGAGGCCATCGATTCGCTCGAAGATCTTGGTTCCGGCTTCACGCTGGCCACTCATGATCTCGAGATCCGTGGCGCGGGTGAGCTGCTCGGTGACACACAAAGTGGCCAGATTCAGGAAATCGGCTTCTCTCTGTACACGGAGCTTCTCGGCCGAGCCGTCGAGTCGCTGCGCGCAGGCGACGAACCCGATCTTGAGGCACCGTTGCACGCAGGCGTAGACATCAACCTCCATATCCCCGCCCTGCTGCCCGACGACTATGTGCCGGATGTCCATTTGCGACTGATTCTTTACAAGCGCATATCGGCGGCCGAAACGGCAGAACAGCTGCGAGAACTCCAGGTCGAACTCATCGATCGCTTCGGCCTTTTGCCGGACAGCGCAAAGAACCTCTTGCGAATTGCGGCAATCAAGAAATCGGCAACCCGACTCGGCATCGAGAAAATCGACGCGGCCGACGGTGGCGGTTACCTGGTATTTGGATCAAACAGCCGCATTGACCCGATCGCGCTTGTACAATTGGTGCAGAATGACAGTCGGCGATTCCGTTTGCAGGGCTCTCACAGGCTGCAGATCAAGGATGACCTGGCTGATCTCGAGAAGCGATTCGTTACAATCGAAAACCTGTTGGACCGCCTGGCGGTCAAAGAATAGTAAGAGTGCCTGAATCGATGAAGAAACTGACTCACTGCCTGCTGTCCCTTTTGCTGATTCTGCCAGCCGTGGCGCAGGAGCCTGTGGACGATATCGAGGAACAGGAAATTCGCCGTTACACGGTGGAGATTATCGTGTTCAAGTATGCGGAGGATCTATCCGCCGGAAGTGAAGTATTTCTCGGGGACAGGATCAGGATCGACGAAACGCCTTTCGAGGACGAACTGGAACTCCTGGAGTTACGGCCTCTCAGGTCATTGGACGAGCTCAACCGTCTGCCCGACATCGAGTTCGCGCTTCTCGCGGAAGAGGATTACCAGCTGACCGAGGCTTTGGGGCGGCTCCAGCGCCTTGACGCCTACGAGCCCATCATGCATTTCGGCTGGACCCAGGCAACCTGGCCTGAGGAAGAAACAGAACCGCTGTCACTGCACCGCTTCGCCACTCCCCCTCCCGAGCTACGCGGCAATCTTAAACTCTACCTCAGCCGCTTCCTGCATCTCGTCGTCGATCTCCAGCTCGATGCGCTCGATGCATCACCGCCGGATCTCCCGATCGTCCAGCAGCCGCGCGGCCCGATTCGTTACGTGATCAATGAAAATCGCATTCTCAAGAACGGCGAACTGCGGTATTACGACCACCCGAAATTCGGCGTCCTGGCGAAAGTAACGCGCGTCGAAGCGGATGAAGACGTGGAGGAAGATCCCGCAGATTCGGAATTACTTGGTTACGGTCCCGAGTAAGCCATCCAGGTATTCGCCACCGCTCATTTGCTCGCTGGCCGCATCGGCTACCGAAACATCAAACGTAACAGTCACGAATTTCGACGAACTCGAACGAGGATGATGTAGACCCAGCTCGCGCACGGCGGTCGAAATTCGGGCGGCAAACTCGCGTACCCCATCTTCCTCTGATGCGTGCGACAGGGCGACAAAAATCGCACCATCGGTACGCGCGACCACGTCACTGGCGCGCCGCAGGCAGCGCCGGATCGCGCGCCCAACACGGCGCAAACACGAATCTGCCGCGTGGCGCCCGAATACCTCAACGTAGGCATCGAAATCATCCAGCGTAAACGTGACAAGCGCCAGCCGGCTTTTCTCGCGGGTAGCGACCGCCCAATCGTGCTCGAATACCTCGCGGAATGCCCTGCCGTTCAGAAGCCCGGTGACGGGATCATCCCGCGACAGATCACGAATGCGGCGTTTTGCCTTGAGCAAGGCGTGGTGCATTTCGGCGCCTTTCCCGGTTGCGGAACTCGCACCACTGCGCCAGTACGCCACATAGTGACGCGCGTCATTTTCATCGCCGATCCCAATCGGCTTGAGAACAAGCAGGTACTCACGGCTGCCGGACTCTACCGGAAAGCTCGTTTCCTGCTGCGAGCGCACGGATTCGCTCACTTCAAGCGCAAGCTCACGCCCAGCCAGCGCCTCAATGACATCGGCAAACGGTTTGCCCGGTACATCTTCGCCGCCGATCCCTGAAAACGCGGGGTTCGCGAATACTACGGGCCAATTCGGCTGGTCAGTGCGCACGATCACAGTCGGTTCAGAACTACCGGACAGCACCTGTTCGAGAATCTTGCGTTTCACGGGTTTCATTAGCCGACCATCATACCTGTCTGAAAAATGCCTGCAGAGTCGACATTGTCGCATCTCGTGCACCCGACGTGCTGGCCGCAAGATCATCATGAATCGGCACGTCGCCCCGGCCAGCGGCCTGGTTCACGACCAAAGCAATGCAGGCATAGTCAAGGCCCACTTCTCGCGCTATCGCAGCCTCGGGCATTGCGGTCATGCCGACATAATCCGCACCGTCGCGTTCGAGGCGGTCGATTTCAGCCGCGGTCTCGAGGCGCGGCCCTTGCGTCGTCGCATACACTCCACCGTCATAGCAATCCACGCCTGCAGTCGCGGCCGCGCTGAGAATGCCCTGCCTTACCTCGGCCGTGAATGGCTGCGTGAAATCGACGTGATTCACAATGCCGCGCCTGCCATCAAAAATCGTCTGTGCCCGTCCCCAGGTGTAATCCAGGAGCTGGTCCGGGACGGCTATCTGGCCCGGCCGTCTGACCGAGGAAATTACACCAACCGTATTGAGGGCGATAATTGCGGTTGCCCCGAGAATTTTCAGCGCGACAACATTGGCACGGTAGTTAATGATGTGTGGCGGTAACGCATGTCCCTCGCCGTGTCGCGCAACGGACAGGACGTGATGATCACCGAAATGAAGCCGGTGGACAGGAGCAGACGGCATACCGTACGCGGTTTCAACTTCCGAGCCGGGATCGCCTTCGGCAAGATCTTCCCAACCGCTGCCAGTGATGAGTGCGTACGTCGCGGCCATGAACAGGCTCCTATGCGTCCAGGTGAAATTCGGGACGATCGCTCCAATGAGCGAATCGCTTATTTATCGCCTGCCACTCATCACTGGCCAGCAAGGTCTCACGCAACGGATGCCCGGTGCCATGTAAGCGCGCAAGCCGTACAAGCGACAACGGATTGGAATAGTCATTGAGTGCATCAACTGCCTCGTGTGCCGCATCACGATCATTGCAGACGAGAATCATGTCGCAGCCGGCTTCGAGTGCGCACCGTCCGCGCTCGGCCATCGAGCCATAGTCGCGAGTAGCCTTCATGCTCAGGTCGTCGCAGAACACAGCACCACCGAAGCCGAGCCTCGAGCGAAGCTCGCGCTGGATCCAATACTCCGAAAATCCGGCTGGCAGCGCATCGATCTGCTCGTAAACGATGTGGGCGAGCATTACACCGGCAATCGCCCCGTTGCCAATCAGTCGGTCGTAAGGACGCATATCGTCAAGGATCAGGCCATAGTCCCTGCGGTCGACCGGCAGCTTCAGATGCGAATCGGCGAGTACGGCCCCGTGACCCGGAAAGTGCTTTGCGACGGCTGCCATTCCCGCGCTGCGAAGCCCGCGCGCAAACGCTGTGGCGAGATCCGCCACTATTTCGGGCTTACGGTGGAATGCACGATTGCCGATGATCTCACTAACACCCCAGTCGAGATCGACGCAGGGAGCGAAACACAGGTCGATACCGGCAGCGCGTAACTCGGACGCAATTAGCCAGCCGGCATCTCGCGCCGCCTGCAGGCCGGCCTCGGGATCGCGATCAAACTCCTGGCCAACACGCCGCATTGGCGGAATCTGGGTGAAGCCCTCGCGAAATCGCTGTACACGGCCGCCTTCGTGATCAACCGCAACAAGCAATGGCGGAGTGCGTAACGCGCGAATTTCAGCGACAAGATCTGCGATCTGTTCAGCCGACTCGTAATTACGCGTAAACAGGATGACGCCGCCCACGGCCGGTTCCCGCAACAGTTCGCGGTCGGCGGGGCTAAGGGAGTGCCCCTCAATGTCGAGCATCACGGGTCCCAGTGACATCCGTCGTGCCTCCCTGTTTGCCGTCACGATTTCGTGAATACCGCGATCGATTCTACATGCGCCGTGTGCGGGAACATATCGATGATCCCGGCCGACTCGAGGCGGTACCCCTGATCGTGCACAAGTGTACCTGCGTCACGGGCCAGTGTGCCCGGGTGACAGGATACGTAAACAATACGCTGTGGCTGAAAAAGCTGCGTCCGCGTTACCACTTCGGCAGCCCCACTGCGTGCCGGGTCAAGCAGCATTCGATCCCAGCCCCGCCGCACCCAGCTTTCAGTGCCATCAATCTTGCTGAGGTCGGCAACTCGGAATGAAACATTATCCAGTCCGTTTCGCCTGGCATTCGCCGTCGCCCGTGCAACGAGCGTACTGTCGCCTTCGATGCCGAGTACCGTACCCGCCTTTCGAGCCAGCGGCAGCGAGAAATTGCCTATGCCGCAGAAAAGATCGAGCACGCTGTTCCCGGGGCCGACGTCCAACTGCTCCACCGCGAAATGCACCATTCGCTGGTTGATATCGCTGTTTACCTGGACGAAATCGACCGGCTCGAAAT
Source organism: Woeseiaceae bacterium (assembly GCA_041574375.1). Lineage (GTDB taxonomy): Bacteria > Pseudomonadota > Gammaproteobacteria > Steroidobacterales > Woeseiaceae > UBA1847. The sequence goes on along the minus strand of JBFFOS010000019.1, from coordinate 15,820 downwards.
CGATCTGGATCTCGAATTCAGGCAGGGTGTAGTAAAGCGACTCATCGGCCGACTCCGGGTAAAAAAGTGCGACAGAGTCAAGCCCACCTGTCTGCAGGTAAATGCGCAGCTTGTGTCGTTCGCCAAACGAACGAAACAGCGCCTCGTCTGCTTCGGTCGGCGGATCGAGAACACGAAATACGAGGGCGATGTCATTTTCTGCGACGGCGACTTCTATCTGCGGCAGGCGCGCACGAATCGATAACGCACCTACCAGTTCACTGAGATCTGTGATCAGCGCGTCGACCGGTGTTGCCAGCACCTCACAGCGATGCATATCCGTGATGAAAGGCGCGTGCCTCTCACGGAAACCAACCAGCGTGCGCCCCTTGGCAGGAACATCTTTGACCGCAAGACGTGCACGGCGGCGGTAGTTCCACACCGGCCCGGTCATAGCCTCCAGCCAGGCGTCAGGCGCCACGCGTCCGATACGCTCGAGATTGTCGCGCAAGGTTTGCGCCTTTATCTCGCGCTGACGTTCCGGTTTGATGTGTTGCAGCGAACATCCTCCGCAGCGATCGAATGCTTCGCACCTGGCATCAATGCGTTCCGGGGATCGCTCGTGGACCTCGAGTAATTCTGCTTCGTCGAAATTCCGCCGAAACTTACGCCGCATGAAAGTGACGGTTTCGCCTTCGAGGGCCCCGGCAACGAACACCTTCTTGCCATCGGTCGCGGCAATCCCCCTGCCGTCGTGTGCTACTGCTGTGATCTCTGCGGTTTCCGGTTCTCGACGCTTCTTCCTGGCCATTACCGGCCCTGCTCGGGCCAGGCCGCAAGAAATTCGTTGAGATGCGGCAGGTCAAGCGATGTCAGCGTTTTTCGCACCAACGCATACTCACGCTGCAGGTCCTTCGCGTCGAGGTTGCCCCGCATGTATTCGAAGCGCAGGTACACGAGCCAGGTATTCAGTACGTCGGTCTCACAGTAATCGCGAATTTCCTTGATACCACCTGCAACGAATTTGTCCCAGACCTTGTCGCCACTCATGCCGAGCTTGCCCGGAAAGCCGAGCATGACAGCGATTTCATCGAGCTTGGCAAACGCGCGATTGTTGAAGTTGGCCAGCACATCCATCAGGTCAACATGTCGCCAATGGTAACGACTCAGGTAGTTGTTCCACTTGAAGTCACGATCGGAATCGCCGTGCTCCCAGTAGCGCGGTGCCTGGATACCGTGCTTCAACGCCCGGTAATGCAGCACAGGGAGATCGAAGCCGCCTCCATTCCACGAAATCAGGTCAGGTGTGTATTTGTCGACACCATCAAAGAACCGCTGCACGAGCTCTGCTTCGTCCGACTGCTCGTCGCCAAGGCTCCAGACCTTGAACGTATCGGCCGTACGAAACGTTACCGAGATAGCCACAATGCGCTGCTGATGCAACGGCAGAAAATCGTGGCCTACCGCCTGCTGGCGTTTGAACGTCATCGCCGTCGCAACGTCTTCATCCGACAGGCCATCCAGCTCCAGGAGTTGCCGCCCGAACTCGACGTCCGGAACGGTTTCGATATCAAACGAGAAACAATGCATGGTTCTGCCTAATCCTTGTGTACTGCGTGTTCGACGACCGCGAAAGCCATCACCAGGCCCGCATCATCGGTGAGGCTGACGTGGCCGCTTCCTATGCCGAGCCGTGCACAGACGCGACTGCCTCGCTCCGACCATACGATCACGGGACGGCCCCAGTCGTTATTGAGAATGCCAACGTCCCTCAGCCAGACACCGTGTGCAAAACCCGTACCCATTGCCTTGACCGTGGCCTCCTTGCCCGCGAAACGCATTGCGAGGAAACGCACACGGTCCTTGGTCCGGCCATAAAGCTCGAGCTCTTCATCCATGAGTATGCGGCGCGCAAAGTGATCACCGTAGCGGTCATAAATACCCTGGACGCGGCTTGTTTCGACGATGTCCGTACCAATTCCAAATATCACGCGCCAATCACCCTGAACGCGCTTCGAGCATAAGTCTTTTCATCTCCGATACGGCAGAGGCAATGCCGTCGAAGACGGCCCGCGCGACGATTGCATGGCCAATATTGAGCTCGACAATCTGTTCAATTCGCGCGATCGGCTTGACGTTCTGGTAGTGCAGCCCGTGTCCCGCATTGATGACGAGGCCCAGGTCGTGACCATACTCTGCCGCATCGACAATGCGCTGGAGCTCAGCAGCCTGCTCTTCCCCATTGGTATCGGCGTATTGACCCGTGTGCAACTCAACGACTGGTGCGCCGGCTGATGCAGCCGCATCCAGCTGCTCGTGATCCGGGTCGATGAACAGCGACACACGAATGTCGGCTTCACCTAATTCGCTACAGGCCGCTCGAACCTTGTCCAGCTGTCCGGCGACGTCGAGGCCTCCCTCCGTTGTCAGCTCCTCACGTTTCTCAGGCACGAGACAAATGTCCTGCGGCTTGATTCGTTTGGCGATCGTAAGCATCTCGTCCGTGACAGCCATTTCGAGATTCATATGCGTTCGCATGACTTCAATTATCTCGTCGAGGTCGTGATCCTGAATATGGCGCCGATCCTCCCGCAAATGCACTGTAATACTGTCGGCACCGGCGCTTTCGGCAATGTAGGCAGCTTCGGCCGGCCTCGGGTATGTCGTCCCACGCGCCTGCCTTAGGGTTGCAACATGGTCAATATTCACGCCGAGGAAGATCGGCTTGTTGTTATTCATTTGCAGCGTTCCGGCTTTCGGTGCGCGCAATTCTACCGCGATGCACCTCGAGCAGCACCTTACGACTTCGTAATTCCTTACCGCCCAGGTGGTGATTGATAACCTCGCGCAGCAACCGGTTCGCCGCGCGCAACACGTTCGCATCGTCAAACCGGCCGGCCCCGATGGCCAGCAAGCTCGCCCCATCAAAGACAAGTGGTCCTTCGGATCTGTCGACCGGAACCGGGCCGTGCTCGACCCGGTACTCGTAGTTACGCCCGGGTTCGACGTCTTTATGAGTGCCAGCCTCCTGATCGAGGCTCACGGCGTAGCCAAGCAAGCCCAGAAGTTCGAGCTCGAAGCCGCGCAGACTCGGTGCGATACTGTCGTTACTGCCAAGTCGCAGAATAACTTCCGCGTACAGCTCGTAGATTTCGGGCTGCGGATCGTGACGATGCAGGAAGTGCAGCAACAATTCGTTGACATAGTAGGCCGATAGCAACGCATCCCCGCGCAGTCCCGCCGGCGCACCCGCCGCCTCGGCCCCGGTAAGCGTGCCAAGATCCGACTTCGCAACCCACGATACTCGCAATGGCAGGAATGGACGCAGAACGCCGGCAAGCCGGGACTTCGACCCTCGACTGCCGCGGGCCACCACGGCCACCTTGCCGTGATCGCGAGTCAGGACATCGAGTATCTGGCTGGTATCGCGAAATGGCCGGTGATGCAGGATGAAAGCCGGCTGGTGCTGAACGCGCCTGCTCATTGCACTGTGCCGTTACGGTGCCTCATAGCCGAGATTCATCAGGTCCGCTTCGTTATCTGCCCAGTTGCTCTTCACTTTCACCCACAACTCGAGGTGCACATTGCGTTCGAGCTGATCCTTGAGTTCAAGGCGAGCGGCTCGCCCTACTTTCTTGAGAACACTGCCGTTCTTGCCGACCACGATTCCCTTCTGGCTGTCACGTTCAACCCAGATGATGGCATTGATCGTAATGCCGCTCTCTTCATCCAGAAATCGCTCCACCTGAACCGTCAGGCCGTAGGGCAGTTCCTGGTGCAACATCAACGTCAGCTTCTCCCGAATCACTTCAGCTGCATGAAACTCCTTACTGCGGTCCGTATACATGTCTTCGGGAAATAAGGGCGGTGATTCCGGCAGAAAAGACGGCAACAGCGTCATCAAATGGTCGAGGTTGTCCTGCTTCAAAGCCGACACGGGAACGATTTCTACAAAATCGTGACGCGCAGACATCAACCCGATCGTATTGAGGAGCTGCTCCTTCGGGTGCACCTTGTCGACCTTGTTCAGCACTGCAACAACCGGAGCCTGTGCATTCCTGAGGCGCTTGAGTACGTCATCGTCCTCAGGCATCCAGTGTGTTGCGTCGGTGACAAACAAGATCACATCAGCATCCGCAAGCGCGTTGGCAGCCGTGCGGTTCATCAGCCTGTTCATCGCTTTGCCTGCCTTGCGGTGCAGGCCGGGCGTATCAACAAAGATGATCTGTGCATCAGGGCCGGTATGCACGGCGAGAATGCGATGTCGCGTCGTTTGCGGTTTCGCTGTTACGATACTGACTTTGCGACCCATGACAGCGTTGATCAGCGTGGACTTGCCCACGTTGGGTCGCCCGATGACGGCTACCAGGCCACAGCGATAGTCACTCACGGACGTTCTCCCGACAGAATCTTCAACATGTTCCGAGCCGATTTCTGCTCCGCTTTTCGGCGTGTTGTCGATTCACCCTGCGTAGTTTGAGACAGTTCGTTCACCGTGCACGTCACGGCAAACATCTGCTGGTGTGCCTTGCCCGTCACGTTTACCAGTTCGTAATCCGGCAGCGCGAGCTTACGGGCCTGGAGCCATTCCTGCAGTCGCGTTTTTGGATCCCGCAGGTCGCCAACATCCGGAAGGTTCTCGAGTCGGTGCGCAAATACCTGCTCGATGATCTTCTTCGACGCATCGTAGCCGGAATCGAGATAAACGGCGCCAAAAATTGCCTCCAGTGCATCAGCAAGAATGGATTCACGGCGATGGCCGCCTGTCTTGCGCTCACCACTGCCCAGAATCAGAAACTCGCCCAGACCGAGTTCAGAAGCAAGCGCTGCCAACGACGTATCCTTTACGAGCGACGAGCGCAACTTGCTCATGTCGCCTTCGGAAGCATCCGGATGACTCTTGAATACAAGGTCGGATATCACGAAATCAAGAACGGCATCACCGAGAAACTCGAGGCGTTCGTTGTTTAGCCCCGCCGCACTTCGGTGCGTCAGCGCCTGCTCGAATAGCGCGGCGTCACGAAACCGATAATGCAGCGCCTTGTAGAGCCAGCTCTCGGCCTTTTCCAATGTAATCGCTCTTTGTGCCAGACCGCATCGCGGTCATCGTTGTCTAACGGCGGACCGTGGATCTCTTGTCGAAGTCCACGACAAAGGAGACGTTGGCGATGAACGGAGCTTTGTGTGAGTAAACGGCAGCAACCTCGTAGCCGTCAGGCGTTTTCGTGACCTTGATATCCCTGGCCGTGATAACACTGACGCTTTCGATATCGAATCGTCGCGAGATCGATTTGCGAATGGCTGCGCTGGTTGCACCTGTCCCGTCGAACTCCTCGTCCACGCCATCAATGACGCCAACGACTTTCATATAATTGAGATAGACAGGGGTCAGGCGAATCCCGGCGAACACGAAGATGCCCAGAAACGACACGAGAATAATCAGGCCCAGGGTCGTTATGCCCGCCTGCTGGCGCTTGCTGCGTCTTTTCTCCAAGTATTTCAAAGACATACCATACTCTCCATTCGGTCCGCCGCGTATCGGCTGCACACTGGCTGCACTACATAAGCCAACGTATCGTGATTTTACCGTTCAATACAGTGACTTACACCACATTATTGGATTTTTGCGCCAATACGGCCCCAGTCCGGCATGTTCCACGGCACGAAGTGCATCCAGATTCGCACGGCCTCGCCTACCAGGAATTCTTCAGGAATTGCGCCGATAAATCGGCTGTCCTTGCTGCGATCGCGGTTGTCGCCCATGACGAAGTACTGCCCCTCAGGAACGACGTAGGTATTGTCGCGCGTCGAAAACTCCGGGTTGGTTACGAGGATGTCATGTACACGCCCATCCAGGTCCTCAACGAACAGCGGGACGTTCCACGAGTCATCATCGCCAGGTGCGAGATCAATCCGCTTGCCGTTGATGGTCAGGCGATGGCGCTCGTAAACAACCGTGTCGCCAGGCAAGCCGATGACGCGCTTGATGTAATTGATGCTCGGATCGGACGGCAGGCGAAACACGATGACATCACCGCGCTTTGGCTCGCCGGTCTCAATGACTTTCGTTTCGGTTACCGGAAGACGCAGGCCGTAGGAATACTTCTTGACGAAAATGAAGTCGCCTTCAAGCAAGGTCGGCATCATCGAGCCGGACGGGATGCGAAACGGCTCAAAAATGAAAGAACGAATGACGAGGACGAACAGCAAAACCGGAAAAAACGAACGTGAATACTCAACCAGTGTTCGCAAAGCGCTTGGCGCAGCCTGGCGACTGTCGTCCTCTTCCGTCTTCCAGATGAGCTTGTCCAACGCAACGACGATTCCCGTCAGCAAGGTCAGTACAGTCAGAATCAGTGCAAGATTAATAATCAAGTCATTCACTCACTTTTCAGTTCGTAGCACGGCAAGAAATGCCTCCTGTGGAATCTCTACCGACCCCACCCGTTTCATGCGTTTCTTACCAGCCTTCTGTTTTTCCAGCAGTTTCCGCTTGCGCGACACGTCGCCCCCATAGCACTTGGCCGTCACGTTCTTGCGCAGTGCCTTGACCGTGCTGCGCGCTATGATCTGGCTGCCCACCGCGGCCTGAATCGCCACGTCGAACATCTGGCGCGGAATCAATTCTCTCATCTTTTCGACAAGCTCGCGGCCCCGAGTTCTCACATTTTCTTTGTGGACGATAACTGAAAGCGCATCGACGCGCTCTTGGTTGATGAGCACATCGAGCCGCACGAGCTGGGCCGGTTCAAATCTCAGGAAATGGTAGTCAAACGACGCAAAACCGCGGCTGACCGACTTCAGCCGGTCAAAGAAGTCGAGGACGACCTCCGCCAGCGGAATCTCGTATTCAAGTGAAATCTGTCCGCCCAGGTATCGCATTTGTGTCTGCGCGCCTCGCTTTTCGATACACAGTTTGATCACCGCTCCCACGTATGCGTCGGGGACGAGAATATTGGCGGCAATAATCGGTTCCCGCAGCTCCGCCACCTCATTCGCCGGCGGCAGTTTCGAAGGATTGTCGACGTACAGAACGTTGCCGCTCGTATCAACGATCTCAAAGATCACGGTCGGCGCCGTCGTGATCAGTTCCAGGTCGTATTCACGTTCCAGTCGTTCCTGCACGATCTCCATGTGCAACATGCCGAGGAATCCGCAGCGGAACCCGAACCCCAGCGCAGCCGACGTTTCCGGCTCGAAATGCAGTGCGGCATCGTTCAGGCGCAGCTTCTGCAATGCTTCACGAAAACTCTCATAGTCATCCGAGCTGATGGGGAACAGGCCCGAAAATACACGCGGCTGAACCTGCTTGAACCCGGGCAACGGCGTATCGCAGGGTCGGCGCGTCAATGTCAGCGTATCGCCGACCGGCGCGCCATAAATATCCTTGATTCCGGCGGTGACAAAACCCACTTCGCCGGTGTTGAGCGCATCGCGATCTTCCATCTTCGGCGTATACACGCCAACGCGATCAGCATTGTAGGAAATACCGGTCGACATGACCGTGATCTTGCTGCGCTTTGGCAGGGAACCATTGACGACTCGGACGAGTGACACCACCCCGACGTAATTATCGAACCAGGAGTCAATGATCAGCGCCTGTAACGGTCCATCCGGATCGCCCTTTGGTGGAGGAATGACCTCAACCAGCTGCTCCAGCAAATCGGCAATACCCTGCCCCGTCTTGGCGCTGACGCGCATGGCGTCCTGGGCATCGATACCGATGATGTCCTCGATCTCCGCCACGACTTTTTCAGGCTCAGCCGCGGGCAAGTCAACCTTGTTCAATACGGGCAGTACCTCGAGACCCTGGTCGATCGCCGTAATGCAATTGGCCACGCTTTGCGCCTCGACGCCCTGCGCGGCATCGACCACCAGCAACGCGCCTTCGCAGGCAGCCAGCGACCGCGATACTTCGTAGGAAAAATCCACATGGCCGGGCGTGTCGATGAAGTTCAGCTGGTAGGTTTCCCCGTCTCGCGCCTTGTAATCGAGCGCAACGCTTTGCGCCTTGATTGTGATGCCGCGTTCCCGCTCGAGGTCCATGGAGTCGAGTACCTGCTCCGACATCTCACGATCGGTGAGGCCGCCGCACATGTGGATGAAACGGTCAGCCAGGGTCGACTTGCCGTGATCAATATGGGCGATAATGGAGAAGTTGCGAATGTGCTTCATTACAAGGGGAAACCTGGCGCCGGCAGCGGGCCCGCCGGAAAATTCAGCGGCGAAGTATACCTGTTATCGCATCCCGATCGAGAAAATGCATACAGATAATCTCGTCCGCATATTCGACCACCGGTATATCCATGAAAAACCGCTCATGCCAGTCCGGATTCGTGTCGATATCCCGGATTTCGAGAACCAGCTTTCCCTCGATGAGCGGCACCAGCTCGTCGATCAGGTCCTCGCAAAGAGGGCAGTCTTGCCGGCTGTAGACATGTAATGTGTCCATCTAGTCGTCCGCCAGGGCGAGCCGTTTCGTGATCGTCGGCGTAAAATCGCGCAGGCAGCGAACTCTGCGCAGGCGCAGACGGCCGATCAACAGGCCAAGGCCAGCCCCGACCAGCGCCATTGCCACGGCGGCAGGATCACTGGCGCCGAGTAAATAGGCCGCCGCGGAAGCGGCTATTGCACCCGTGAGGGGCAGTCCGTAGACGATCAGAGCCGCACGCAGCAGGTTTTTCGGTGCCAACTCGATACTCACCCTGTCGCCCACTTGCACCGCGAGCCGATGCCCGATCAGTGCTTCGACGCTGCGTGGTCGCTCATCACCGGCAAGCAGCCCTGCGCCACAGCCTTTGCCGGAAGCGCAGCGCGCACAGCCCGGCGCGGCAGCTATCTCGACCACCGCATAAGGTGGTGCTGCATCCGCATGTATAGAGAGAATTCGACCTCGGGGACTGTCCATGGCCGGAGTTTACAGCAGCCGAGCTCAGCGCAAGCCCATCGTCGTGGCGATCTGCTCGACAGTGATGGCCGGGACTTCACCGACCGCCGTCACGCGATGTCCGTCAATAATCGTATTGTAGGAATTCGAGCCGCCCACCCGTGACGGTCCCTCGGCACTCTGGTCATCCCCGGGAGCGATGAAGACCGAGACATTGGCGAGACCGTCGCTGTACACAATATGTGTTACCACATGTTCACTACCGGGCAGTTTCTCGCCGTGGGTCATTACAGCACGGAAGCCCTGTGGCAGATCTTTGCTCTGCCATTCGGTTTGCAGGTCATGGCTCACGTGACGCGATGGCTGGGTCAACCAGCGGAAGTCCTTGGTGCTGTATGACGGCGCAAGTGCCGCCGCCTGGATTTCCTTGTTCAGGCTGATCTCGGCGAATTTGATCTGTTCAATCGGCGCCCCGTCCTCGCCAATGAGTTGCGTCTGCAGTGGAAACGCGGTTTCCATATCGAGCCAGATACGATGCCCATAGCGATAGGCGTCATGCGGCCTGATTGCCAATAAGATCGTCTGCCGTCCTGCGACCCGGTCTTCACGCACGATCGAGACATCGTATTCGCTTCCGAATCGAACTTCGCTCGACGGCAAGGTCGAGAATAACGTGGACTGGTCATCCCATTCCTCGACCAACACGGACTTGCGGTCGGGAAGAATGCAGTGCACCTCATTGCCCCTGCGGATGATCTCCAGGCCATTACCCTCCTGGGCAACGACTTTCTCGTGGATAACACCATCGCTAACCGTGTGCACTACCTTGAGCGCCTCGACGCTGCCGTCCTGGATGCGAATGACCGTGCCTTCATAGCTGGTCATCTGCACCGCGGCACCCATGCGATTTAGCCAGTCGTTCGGATCGACTCGCTCTGCCACCGCGCTAGCGCTGCACGAAAATTGTGCCGCGATCAGCAGGGGACAGAGCAATACCCTGAGACGAAAAGCTTGCATTATGGCTGCTGGAGCTCGTCGGCAGACTCATCCGCCTCGTCGGAATCCTCGACTTCCTCCTCGGAGAGTTCTTCTTCGCTAAGCCGCAAAGTGACAAGTCGAGCATTCATGCCGTTCGCTCCGAGTTCCGATGACGATGCACCATGGCTCAAATAGTACTGCCTGAGTTGCTCATCAATCTGTTGCGGAACCGTATAGCCAGGATCTTCCGCTGTCTCGGCAACCGCACTCTCACTGGCAACCTCTTCGTCGACGCCTGGCGTAACTTGCAGGCCAAAAATGGCAATCAGTGCCACCGAAGCGGCGACCGCAATCCCGGCGAGTGGACGAATTGCTCGTGCGGGCGCGGATACGGGCGCTGCAACATCGTCATCCATCGGCTTGTCATCGATTTCTGCCGCAATCCGATCCAGCAGCCGATCGATGCCCTGCACATTCCTTTCTCCGCGCAAGGCGCGGCCTATCTCCAGGTATTCTGCAGCTTTGCGCCGAAGTTCGGCGTCCTGGCTCATTCTTCGCAGCAAGAGATCGGCCTCTGCGTCCGGCAATTCGCCATCGACAAAAGCAGAAATTTGCATTCTTATTGCATCATTCATTCTTCACCCGCCCGGGCTTCCCCGCCCTCATACTACCTGGTCAACGGACCGACCTTTTTTGCGATCGCATCTCGTGCCCTGAAAATTCTCGACCGTACGGTGCCAACCGGGCACTCCATGGTCTGTGCTATCTCTTCGTAACTCATGCCTTCCAGTTCGCGCAGGATAATCGCGGTTCGCAGATCCTCCGGCAACGCCGCAATGGCACGTTCTACCGTTTCCCTTAATTCATTACCTAACGTCACTCCCTCGGGAGTGTCTGTCTCCTTGAGCTTGGCATGCAGGTCGTACTGTTCCGGATCCTGCAGGTCCAGCTCCACATCCATCGGCCTTCGCCGCTGAGCTGCAAGATGGTTCTTGGCCGTATTCACCGCGATGCGATACATCCAAGTATAAAACGCACTATCACCGCGAAACCTGGGCAACGCCCGGTATGCCTTTATGAACGCTTCCTGGGTTATGTCGAGCGCCAGCTCGGGGTCGCGAACATACCGCATCACCAGGTTGACTATCTTGTGCTGGTATTTGAGTACCAGCAAGTCAAACGCGCCCTTGTCACCTTTCTGGACTCGCTTGACCAGCTTCTTGTCAGACGACTGATTCGACATTCAGACTCGTTCGACCGAATGACCGCACAGCGTGCTGACACCCGGATAGACCCGTGCGGGAGCGATTAGTTCTCGGATTTCCGCCTTATTCATCTTTATTCTGTGACGGCGTTCAACCCCCTGTGGGCAGATCACCCCGGCACCCACCTTTTTGCTGGATTTTCCCTGATCAATGAGCATGTTAGCAGCTTCGGATCTAAGCTCCAACGTGCCGCCAGATGACTTGCAGGTGGCGCCAGTCCCGGCGCTGCTGGCGGTCTGCGCGAACCAGTTCGGCAAATGCATGCCCGGCGGTTGTTTTTACACGCAGCCAACCCGTCGAGCGCAACAGGATACTGCCGGAAACGAGCTGCGCCGGGCGCCATTCGAGATCGCGCCCGAGAATCTCAACCTCGCCATTCGCAACAAACTTCAGTGCGATGCAGCCGGCCCAGGCGCGGCGCAGGTAAATCAGTTCTCGTAAGGCGAAGAAGCTCCACAGAGCCACCCCAACGACACGCAAGGTGATCGCCAGGGGCAAGAAGACGATCAGGAGATTGCCGGCCACTGCGAGCAGCACGCCCGAGACCAGGACAAGACTGCGCAGATAGGGATCAGGTGAAATCTCGGCGGAGTATTCGGTCGATGACACGCGCAATGGACTCTGAAGACGGCATCTGTCGTTGCAATAAATAGCCGTTCAGCACCGGGTCCGCCAGCTCCAAAACTTCGCGAAACGCGGCCTTATCCGCGTCGCTATCCTGCGGGTAGCATTCGTCCAGGTAGCGAACGAGCAACTCGTCGAGTTCGCGCATGCCTCGCCGGCACTGCCAGCGAAGACGGGATTCCTCGCTCAATATTTTCGTTCCACCAGCATCTTCTTCGTCTCGGCGATGGCCAGTGCCGGATTCAGGCCTTTCGGACAGGTCTGCGTGCAGTTCATTATTGTGTGACAGCGATAAAGCCGGAATGGATCCTCGAGTTCATCGAGCCGTTCACCGGTCGCCTCGTCGCGCGTGTCGACGAGCCAGCGGTAGGCTGCCAGCAGCGCAGCCGGGCCGAGATAACGGTCCGAATTCCACCAGTAACTAGGGCACGCCGTTGAGCAGCAGGCACACAATATGCAGGCCGAGGGCTCGTTGATCAGTTCCTGGTCCTCTTTCGACTGCAGCCGCTCCGAATCCGGCGGCGGCGGCGTGCGTGCCTGGAGCCACGGTTTGATCGAGGCATACTGCGCATAAAAATTGGTCAGATCCGTGACGAGATCCTTGACGACCGGCATGTGTGGCAGCGGGTAGATCCTGACATCGCCTTTCACCTCGTCGTTCGCCCGGGTACAGGCGAGCGTGTTGCCGCCGTCGATATTCATGGCGCAGGAGCCGCAAATGCCCTCCCGGCATGAGCGTCGGAACGTCAGCGTCGGGTCAACCTCATTCTTGATCTTGATCAGCGCGTCGAGAACCATGGGGCCGCAGCTGTCCATGTCGATCTTGTAGGTATCGACGCGCGGGTTCTGGCCCGAATCGGGATCGTAGCGGTACACGGCGAACGTGCGTGCGTTGCTCGAACCGTTGGCTGCGTCGAAATGCTTGCCCTTTGTAATGCGGGAGTTCTTCGGGAGTCTGAATTCAGCCATTGGTTCGCTCCCTAGTAGACCCGTGCTTTTGGTTCGACGTAATCGACTTCATCAGTCAGCGTTTCCTGGTGCACCGGCCGGTAGTCGAAGCGAACATCGCCCGGGCCATCAACCCAGGCCAGCGTGTGCTTCATCCAGTTCTCGTCATCGCGATCGGGATAATCCTCACGGGCATGCGCGCCCCGACTTTCATGACGGTTCGCGGCCGATTCTATTGTTGCCGTCGCGTTGAGCAACAGGTTTTCGAGCTCGAGCGTTTCGATCAGGTCCGTGTTCCAGACCAGGGACCGATCTACGACGGCCACGTCACCGAAGCTCGTGAAGGTCTTGCCAAGCAGATCCAGGCCCTCTTCGAGTACCTCGCCCGTGCGAAAAACAGCCGCGTGTCCCTGCATAACCTTCTGCATTTCCAGGCGAATTTCAGCCGATGGGCGGAATCCGTCAGCATGGCGAAGCTTGTCAATGCGCGCAACGCTGTTCTGGCCGGCATCTTCCGACAACGGTTTATGACGCGCACCCGGCTCCATCGTCTCTGTGCAAAACTTCGCAGCGGCGCGGCCAAATACAACCAGGTCGAGCAGCGAGTTCGAACCCAGGCGGTTTGCACCGTGGACAGAAACGCAGGCCGCTTCGCCGACGGCCATGAGACCCTCGACAACGGACTCGGCATCATCGCCACGCTTGGTGACAACCTGGCCGTTGTAGTTCGCCGGGATACCTCCCATGTTGTAGTGCACGGTCGGCAGGACCGGGATGGGCTCTTTCGTCACGTCAACCCCTGCGAAAATGCGGGCCGACTCGGCGATACCCGGCAGTCGCTCCTCGATGACCTCCGAACCAAGGTGCTCGAGGTGCAGGTTAATGTGATCCTTCTCGGGTCCAACGCCGCGCCCCTCCCGAATCTCGATCGTCATTGAGCGCGAGACGACATCTCGGGACGCCAGGTCTTTCGCATTGGGCGCGTAGCGTTCCATGAAACGCTCACCCTCGGAGTTGGTCAGGTAACCGCCCTCGCCGCGCACTCCCTCAGTGATCAGGCAGCCCGCGCCGTAAATACCGGTCGGGTGGAACTGAACGAACTCCATATCCTGCACGGGCAATCCTGCGCGCAGAACCATCGCATTACCATCGCCCGTGCACGTGTGTGCGGAGGTACAGGAAAAGTAAGACCGGCCGTAGCCGCCTGTAGCCAGGATTACCTGGTGCGAACGGAAGCGGTGCAAACGCCCTGTCGCGAGGTCGATTGCGACAACGCCGCGGCAATGCCCGTCTTCCATGATGAGATCCACGGCGAAATACTCAATATAGAACTCGGCATCGTGCTTTAACGATTGCTGGTAAAGCGTGTGCAGCATTGCATGACCGGTGCGATCGGCCGCTGCACAAGTGCGCTGCGCCGTGCCTTCACCGAAGCGTGTGGTCATGCCACCAAAGGGTCGCTGGTAGATTTTGCCGTCTTCCGTGCGCGAGAACGGTACGCCGTAGTGCTCGAGTTCGATAACGGCATCTGGCGCTTCCTTGCACATATACTCGATCGCGTCCTGGTCACCGAGCCAGTCGGACCCTTTGACCGTGTCGTACATGTGCCAGCGCCAGTCGTCCTCGCCCATGTTGCCGAGCGCCGCCGAAATGCCGCCCTGCGCTGCAACCGTGTGACTGCGCGTCGGAAATACCTTGGTGACACAGGCCGTGTTGAAGCCCGCATTTGCGAGGCCAAACGTTGCGCGCAGACCCGCACCGCCGGCACCAATGACGACAACGTCGTAGCTGTGATCGATGAATTCGTAATCGCTCATGAACCGATTCCGAGTCGTAAGATGGCGAAAATGGCCGCTACCGCGAGGAAAACATGGGCGAAGCGGGAAAAAATTAGCGATGCAGTCTTGAGACCGTGGCTGTGCACGTAATCCTCGATAACGACCTGAATCCCGAGGTAGGAGTGATAGGCCAGCGTGACGCTCAGGAGCAGAAGAAGCAGTGCGTTGATCGGCTGGCCGATGAATGCAACCGCATCGGCATGGCTGAAACCCGACATCGTCGCAATCGACCAGGCAAACCACAGGCCGAGGATAGCCAGGGCAATACCGGAGACGCGCTGGCCCCACCAGTGCTCGGTACCGTCTTTCGCTGTGCCGAGGCCAATTACCCGGCCCAGAGGTGAACGCAGGCTCATAACGCGACCCACCAGAATATGGCTGTCAGGACGATGGACGCGGCTATGACAAACCAGGCCGACGCCGTCGCCTGCTCTTTCTCGAGGCCACGTCCCGTGTCCCAGACGAGATGCCGAATGCCATTCGCGAGGTGATAGAAAAAGGCGAAACTCCAGCCAACGAGCAGTACCCAACCGATCGTGGTATTCATCACACCGAGGAACTTGTCGTAAACCTCAGGGCCCGATGCGGCGTCGAACAGCCAACCAACCAGGACGAGGAAGCCGACGGCCATTGCGATCCCCGTCGCACGATGCAGGATCGACGTGACCATCGTTACAGGCCAGCGATAAACAGAGAGATGAGGCGACAGCGGCCTATCGTTGTTATTCATGAGGTAGCTTCTTGCTCAAAAATCGATACAGCGCCCGGCCTTTTCCCAATCACCGTAGCGGGTCGGATCGGGTCCGCCGCGACCGCCGATCTCTTTTGGCCGATTCGAATCTGCCAACGCGGTATCATCCACTCTTGGATCACTCTTGGAATCGGCGTTTTCGGCCTTATTCTTTGGGTCCTTTGCGCTCATGGCGAGAGTATGCCAGAGGCTCACAAAACCTGCAGTACCAACAGGCATTTACTTTCAATATGCACATACTTTCAGATATCAAGCTCACGGGGCCTGACGCATTCCAGTTTCTCCAGGGCCAGGTAAGCAATGATCTGCGGCGCCTTGAAAACGAGGCCGAGATTCTCGCCGCCTGGTGCAACCCGAAAGGTCGCGTGATCTGGTTCGGCACCATCCGCCAGGTCGACGGTGGTTACACCCTGTCGGCACCCGCTGAGATAGCCGAAGACATTGTAAAGCGCCTGACGATGTTCCGGTTCCGCTCGAAGCTTGAGTTCGAACTGATCGACACCGGGAAAACAATGGATCCGCACATCGCCATAGAGAGGGGCTACCCATT